>CAZGUL010000033.1:0-13226 GCA_964529055.1 uncultured Spirochaetaceae bacterium | reverse complement strand
CGCCGCCACGGGGTACGCCAGCCGCATGGAGTTCTTCGTTCCGCTGTAGGAGTCGGAATAGAAGGAAACATGGGGCAGATCGTCGATGACGTGGACCTTGGTGCGGGTGCCGACGGAGAACCTGTTGTCCACCACGACCTTCGTGACGGCCTTCGTGGTCCAGTTGATCTGGGCGAATTTCAGGGCCGTCTCCGCCGCGTCGTGGTAGGCCAGGTACAGGTACGTCGTTCCGCCCCGCTGTCCCGTGGCGATGGAAACATGGGACCCCGTCAGGGCGCTGTCGTCCACGGTCAGCTCGGTCCATGTTCCGGCGCCGCTCAGGTTGCTGGCGTCGTAGGCGTCCGCGGAGTACTGGAGTTTCAGGGCCCCCGCCGTTTCGTCAAAATAGGCCACCGCGATTTCGCCGGTGCCGATCTTCACCATGTCGTAGTACTCACTGCTCGCGCCGGCGGTGTTCGGGATGACCTGGACCTGCGCCGCCCGGGCGGCGTCATTCGCGGGCTGGGTCAGGTTGGATGCGGTTTCGCTGGTCGCCCGGAACGAAACGAAGGACAGCTCCCGGTGCGACGGATGGGAGTCATAGTAGGTGATGTAAATGTTCGTCGCCGTGTTCGGCCCCTCCGTGATGAGCTTGGGATGCCGGATGCGGTTCATCTGGCGGCTCGTGTAGTCCAGGCCGATGATTTCGAAGAAATTGGTGTTCGTCGTCGGGGCGCTCGGCGTCGTCCCGTACACGGCGGTCAGGTTCCTGTCCCGGTTCAGGTAGAGATACCCCATGCTGCCGCCGGAGAACGCGTCCTCCGCGGAAAGGATCCAGTAGCTGCCGTCGGAATTTTTCGCCATGGCGGTGTGCCGCTCGAACCAGAGGCCTCCCTTCTGGGCGGTGGTCGAGATGCCCGTCGTCCGGTACGTGTACCCGTCGTTGTCGTTGGCGTAGCTGAAGAGCGGCTGGTTGCCGTTCATCACCATGGACGGATAGTAGAAGGTCTGGTTGGTCGTCCCCGTCAGCGTCTGGGTGAGTTCCCACAGGGTGAGGTAACGGTCGTCGGACCACAATGTCGAGCGGGGTTCGCTCAGGACCGCCTCGGAATGATAGGACTCCGCCGGTTCATTCAGGTTGTTTTTGCTCGGGATGCCGTTGACGAAGACCGTCAGGTATCCGGAAGTCAGGAAGTCTTTCGAAATGTCCACCGTCGTCGCGTTTGTGGCGACTACGTCCAGGTTCGTCGTGCCGGGCTGGACGCTGATCGGCGCCCCGCTCACGTGGGCCGCTGCGCCCGAGAGGTTGAACCCGGTGACGCGGAAATAGTTCGTACCGTTTGATTCGATGCTGTAATTTCCGGTGGAACTCCGGATGACCGTGTCGGACAGGCCGCCCTGCCCCACCGGATTCGAGATCTTCGTGATGTAAGGCACGATGTCGACTGCGATTCCGTCGTCGTCGGTGTTGCCGCCGGCCGGGCCGGCGTCGTAGGCTTTGAACGTGACTGTGACGTCGGACGCCGCCACGGTGGAAACCGCCGCGGTGTTCCACGCGAATTTCCAGTTCAGGACATGGCCGTACGCCTCGGTTATCGCCTGGCTCGAAGCCTCCGCCTCGAAACCCCAGTCGGTGGTCCCCGCGGCGACGTCGGCAATCGCGTGTCCCGCGGACGCGGCGGCAAGGGCCGAGCCGTCCCACAGGGCGATGTCGAATTCCACGTCGGGGCCGTTACCCCCGTTATATCCCGGGATCCGGGCGGTCAGACGGGCTATCCGCTGGTTGTCCGCCGCCTTGCCGAGGAAGATCACCTTGCCGCTTGTGTCGGCGTCCCCGTCTCCGGAGGGCGTCGCATACTGCACGTAGCCGTGCTTGACCAGCGAGGTGCCGGTTCCCGTGGTGACGATGTTGTCGGTGTATGCCGCGTTCTGCAGTATCTTGGCCGCGTCGGAAAAGCTTTCCGGGGAGGAGTACTTCCGGCCGAAAGGCGCCGCGTTTACTGTCGGCGGCTGGTTGTCGATGTTGTCGATGGTGAGGCCCATGACGACCGCGGCGGCGAGCTGTACGGCTTCCGCTCCGGCCGGAACGGTGGAGTCGTAGACCTTGATGACGAACTTCGCTTCGTTGGCAAGGACGGTGTCCGGCATGCCGGTGAAGTCGTCGACGGTCAGTTCGAAGGACGTGAAGGGAGTGACATTCTTTTCCGTGAAGGTGTAGCCCGTCGCGGTTCCCGTTCCGGTCCCCGGTCCGGTGGCCACGAAGGTCGTTCCCGCGGGGTTGTAGTCCGCGCCCAGCAGGGTCCAGTTGGTGTCCCCCGGGACCGCTATGGTGTACACGCCGCCCTGGACGAGGGCGGCCGCCGCCGTGGAGGCGGTGCCGGTGACATAGCCGATGGAGTAGCGGTTCGGCGCGTTGCCGCCCGTGGTTTCAACGGTGAAGGCAAGCATCTCGTTGCGGACGGTGAAATTGGTGGAACCGTAGTCCGCGGAGATCCGGCGGCTCTCGCCCGAAAGGATGTCTCCCACAAGGCCGTTGCCGTTCACGTCGGTGCCGAGAACGACGCCGGTGATGCGGGGCGCGTTGTTTCGTATGTAGATGGGCTGGACGTACCGGGTCGCGTTGCCGGCCCGGTCGACGACGACGTAGTTCACGTCCACCGGCCCGTCGGAGAGCCCGGTGGTGTCGAAAACCGCGTACCAGTTCTTGTAAATTCCGTCGTCGGTGAAGCCTTCGATGTAGCCCGAGCCGTCCAGATCCACCGTCACCTCGTTGCCGTCGATGACGATGCCCGATGCGGCGTCCCCGGGGAACGGCACCGTCTGCGTCGTTCCGCCGGCGGTCATGTCCTTCAGGGTCAGGGTCGTTCCGGTGAAGACCCCGCCGTCGGGAGCGATGTATCCTCCGTCCCTGTGGAAATAGACGACCACCCGCTCGATGCCCTGGATGCTGCCGGAGCCGGCGCCGGAATCCCAGGCACGGCCCTGCAGGTAGTAGTTGGCAGTCGAGGCCCCGGCCGCGGAGGTGTACTCCCCGGAGGGATAATAGTTGTCTATCTGGATGTTCAGGTTGGTCTGCGTCAGGTACGGAGTCGGGGTCGCGTTGTCGGTTGCCTGCAGGTCAACGGAGAAGAAGCCCGACGTGTCCGCGTACTGCCCGGAGTTGACGGTGGTGGAATCGATCTCGATGTCCACGGCGTAGATGAAATGCTGGTTCGTCGGATCTCCGGCGGGACCCGTCGCTTCATAGGCCTTGCCGGTTCCGCTTCCCGCTCCGGTGGCGACGAAGGAGATTCCCACGGTGTTGCTGCTCGCCCCGATGGCGGTGAAGTTCGTGGTTCCCACCGAGGTTATGAGGTACTTCCTTCCATTTGTCTGGAAGGAGCCCGCGGAGATCTCTGCCGGAGGTGTCGTGTAGGACGGATCGTTCAGGATGTTGCTGAAAACCGTCTGTCCTTCCCTGCGCCACTTGATGCTCGCGATGCCGCCTTCGTCCCGGATCGTCGCCCGGACCGAGAACGTTCCCGCCGCGCGGACTCCCGCCGCGTAGGGGACCTCGACTCCGCTGCGGAATATCCGGACATCCTCGATGACCGGAACGCCGCTGTCGAACTTGACGTTGAGCTCGGCGACATCTCCCGCGATTCCCTGGGTCACGCCGAAATCCTTCGAGTCGTACGCCCGTATCTGGATCCGCACGTCGCGGATCGATCCTGCCGGAGGATTGAGCTCCCCGGAGGAGTTGATGTTCTTGAACCAGTTCACCTGGGTCCCCTGGTTGACCAGCGTGGCGGCCTCCCAGGCCCCGTAGGACGTTCCCGTCCCCGTCGGGTCCACGCGCATTTCCACGCTCCGGATCCAGTCGTCGTCGGTCGCATAACCGGAAACCCGCACCTCGCCGCCCACGATCTGGTCGTTGGCGGGACTGATGACGGTGACCTGCGGCGCATCCATGTCCGGGTCGACGTAGAGCTTGTAGGAAAGCTCCTCGACGGCGTTGCCCGCCACGTCGACGATCCTGACCTGGAACGGCAGGGCCCAGACGTTCGTTCCCGCCTGCGGCAGACCCGTGGCCGGATTGATTTCCGTCACGTCCGCCGTGTTGGCGTAGGTGTTGATATTCGAGAAGGTATAGCTCCAGCTGTACAGGCCGCCGCTCAAACCGGCGGTCTGCCATGTGGTGGCGTTGTTGCCGATGCGGTACTGGACCTGCTGGACCGCGTTGTCGTCGGATGAGGTTCCGCGGACCGTCACCAGGCCGTTGACCCGGCTGGCGGACGGGGGCTCGGCGACGATGACCGTGGGATCGACGCCGTCGAAGGTGAACTCCCGGGTGAGCAGGCTTTTTCTGCCCGCCCCGTCCTCGGCCTCGATGTACACGGTGTGGGAGCCGTTCGGAAGGCCTCCGGTGGGTACCGTCACGCTCCACGCGGCGTAGGCGTCCGCGGTCGTCGCGGCGGTGACGACTCCGGTGGAGAAGTCTCCGTCCCCGACCTTGGCCCGGACGGCGGTGATGGTATTGGCGTCCGAGGCGGTGCCGGTTACGGCAAAATTCGCATTCTGGAAAAGTCCGCTGGCGTTGAGCGCGAAGGCCGGATTGGCCCTGTCGATGCGGAATTCCACCGCGGCGGTGGTTTCAACGTTCGCGTCGGGGACCGCCCCGTCGGAGGCGCGCACGGATATCCGCAGGAGGCCGTCGGTGAGGCCCAGGCCGCCGGGCCCCAGGGTTTTCGACCACGCCGTGACGGTCTGTCCCGCCGGCGCGCCGAGGCTCGTCCAGCCCTGGACTTCCGTCCACAAGGTGGTGGAGAAGTCGTAGCGCTCGATGCGGCTTTCCATAATGAAAACGCCCACCGCGTCGGTTATGCTTCCCTGGATTTTCGGGTCGCTGTCCAGCAGGACCGTGGACCCGTCGGTTTCGATGTTGTTAAAGGCAATACTCGGGGCGGTCGTGTCCTTTCTGAAGGTCCACGCGCTCACGGCGGTCCTGCCGGCCGCGTCCACCGCGGTGAGGGTGACGGTGTTCGCCCCGTCGGACAGAAGGTCGAAATCCGCCTTCGCCACCGGGAAGCTCCACGACGTGGAGCCGCCTGAAATCGTTCCCGTGATGTCGGTATCGGAGCCGGAACCGAGCCGGGCGTACACGGCCGTCAGGGTCGCGTCGCTTGCCGTTCCGGCCAGTGTGAAGACCGTGCCGGCCGCGATCGTCCCGTACAGGCCGCCCGGCGCCGGGGAGGAGACGGCGATGGCCGGGACCGCCCGGTCCAGCCGGAAAGCCACGTCTTCCTTGACGCTGGAGTTGCCGACGGAATCGAAGATCCTCACGTCGATGGTGTGGCTTCCGTCGGTGAGGCCGTCCACCGGGACCGCCCATGTCACGCTCTTGCCGCTGCCCGTAACCGCAAGGGCGGTCCACGGGTCGGCTTCGAGGGTGGAATCGATCCTGTATTCGAAGACGACGGCGTTGTTCGAGTAATCGTCGGAAAAACCGCCCCGGAGAACCGGGGTCGGGTCCGTCACGATGGTATCCGACCCCTCGACGATTGACGAAAAGGAAATCGCCGGCCCCGCAGTGTCCTTGTAAAAAACCCTCTGGACCGTGTGGGCCCGTCCGACCAGGTCGACGGCCTCCACGGTTATGGTGTGGGGCCCTTCGGCCAGGGCGTCGAAAACGACGGCCGAAAGATCGTAGGACCAGGTTTTCGTCTCACCCGCTCCGGCCACTGTGGTGTCGTTGTACGTTCCGCCGTCCAGGCTGAGCCGCAGGGACTCGAGGTTCATCTCCACCACGCTTCCCGAAACGGTGAAGGTCACCCTGCTCGCGGAGTTCGCGGCCGGCACCGTCACGGACGCCACCGGCGCGAGAGAGTCCAGGGTGAAGGAAACCGCGGCGGACTCGCCGAGGACCGCCGGGTCCCCGCCGAGCTTCGCGGCCGCGTCGTCGTAGGCGCGGGCCTGCACCTGCTTGGCCCCGTCCGCGCCGATTCCCGCGGGAAGCACATACGTGAAGGACACTTCCCTGCCGGTGCCCGTTACAACCGCGGCCGCCCATCCGCTCCAGGCGGAGCCGTCGTAATAGCGCACCTGCACGGTCGCCGGGTTCACGCCGTCGTCGTCCGTCACGGAGCCGCGGACAGTGTAGCCGCCGCCCACGTAGGCGCCGGCGCCGGGAAGGGTAATCGCCGCCGCGGGGGTGTCCGTGGCCTGGCTCACCGTGACCGTCCGGGTCGCGACCGTGTCGTTCAGCGCCCGGTCGCGGGCAATGATGTATATGGTGTAAACCGTGGAATCCGACAGCGAGGCGGTGTCAACAGTCGCGGTGTACGGAGCGGCGCCGAAGGCGGTCCCGCCCGCGGCGTCGTAATCGGCGGGCGCCGCGCCGTCGGTCATCCACCATTTGACTCCCGTCAGACCGTTGCCGTCCGACGCGGAAGCGGTGAAACGGATGGTGCCGTTGACGTAATCGATTCCGGTAATCGTTAAAAGGGGTGTAAGGCTCGCGATTTCCGTCAGCGGCCCCGCGGTGTCGACGACGACGCTGCGGTTCAGGACGGCCGTCTTCCCGGCGACGTCGGTCACCGTGATGACGTATTCGTAGTAACCGTCGGCGAGCCCGGTCCCGCCCACCGTCTGGTTCACCGTGACGGGCTGGCTGGACACGGAATAATCGCCGTTGAAGACCTCGGTGCCGTTCCGGGTCACCTTGACGTTGGAAAGGGCGTTGCTGTCGTACGCGGTAAAGGAGAAGGAAAAGTCCGCGCGGGCGTAGCTGTTGCCGCCCACGGTGTTGATTGTTCCCACGCCGTACGAGAAGGACTGGATCTCCGGCGCCGCCTGGTCGATCATGAAGTTCACGGTCGCCGGGGCGGGGCTCCAGTTGCCTGCCGCGTCCTTCGCGGCCGCGTGGAGGACCCTCTGGCCCTCATCGGCGGGAAGGAAATTGAGCGTCGCCGACCAGACCGCCCCGCCCGTCGCGGCGTTCCATGTCGTGTAATCGGCGGGCGCGGCCGCCGGAGGCGTTGTCACGTAGTACCGGGTTTCGGCGATGGCGCTGACGCCGCCGAAGTCCGCGGCGGTGCCGCTGGCGGAGAGGGCCGTTCCCTGGATCGTCGCCGCGGCCGCCGGGTTGGTTATCGTAACTGCCGGGCCCGTCAGATCCACGGTGATCACCCGGCCGAGAACGGCGGTCTTTGCCGCCCTGTCGGTCACCGTGATGCTGTAGGTGTAAATACCGTCCGCGAGAAGGGGATTCGCCGGAATCGACGGATCCCGGGGAAGATCATCCACGGACCAGGCCTGGGCGATCCCCGCCGCCGGGCCGCTGTAAATCTGGACCGCCGGATCGGTGCCCCTGGCCTGGGTGACCACAAGAGTGCTCAGCGCGTTCGAGTCTGCGAGAAGGCCGCCCAGGGAAAATGCTTCGTTGATCGAAGCGGCGGCCGAACCGACATCGGTTTCCGTAACGGTGGGCGCCGCCTGGTCTATGCCGAAGGTCCTCGTCGCCGCGGCGCTCCACGTGCCCGCGGCGTCCCGGGCCCGCACATGCAGTGTCTTGCGCCCTTCCCCGAGCGCGGAGAGGTTAATTGATGAATTCCAGCTGGAAGTTCCGGACGCGAGGGTCCAGGTGTCCACATCCGCGGGAGGGTCGACCCCCTCGGTTCCTATCCAGTACCGGACATGGGAAATGGAGCTCGTGGCGTCCGAAGCGGTTCCCTGCACGGAACCCGAAACGCCGGCGAGCCATTCGTCGGCCGCCGGAACCGTGATTGCCGCGGAGGGCGCGACAGTGTCGACGGTGAACGCGAAGGACGCCGTCGACAGCTTGCCGAACCTGTCCCGCCCCCGTATGGAGACGGTCCGCGGTCCTTCGAAGGTGCCGCCGAAAAGCGTCGAGGTGCCGCCGCCCGCCGTGGTCGACCACAGGTTCGTCGCCGGATTCACCGGAACGGAAACCCATGTCGCAGGAGCGTCGGGAAACGCGACCTCGATGTACTCGTCCGTTCCACCGGGCGTCACCGTGGCCAGGCCGTTGACGTCGTCGGCGGTGCCGGACAGGGTGAAGGCCGCCCTCTGGTACGTGCCGGCGCCGGGAGACGTCACCGCAAGCGCCGGAGGCGCCGTGTCGATGACGAAATACACGGGGCCTATCGTGGTCGTCGCCGCGGGCTTGCCGTTTTTGGCCGCCGCGTCGTCGCTGAATTCAAGGCTGAAATAATGCACGCCCTGCCCCAGGGCGTTCACGTTGTGGGAAAAGGAAACGCTCCGGCCCGCGGGACCCAACGAGTCGATGGTTCCCACCGGGGTCCCGTTCAGGCTGAGAACGACGGAAGCCGGGTTTATCCTGTCATCGTCCTCCAGAATCCCGGAAAGCCGGGCGTTGGATTCCAGCAGGTTTACTCCTCCGACCCCCGCGGCGGCGGGGGTGGAAATCGAGGTGTCGATATCGGTCATCGTCACCGTGGGAAGGTCCGTGGCCTGGCTCACCGTAAGCTCGCGGCTCAGGACGGTGTCGTTCCCCGCCCTGTCCCGGGAGATGATGTAGAAGGTGTACGCGGTGCCGTCGCTCAGGGTCGTCGAATCCAGCGACAGGGACGGTGTGGAAGTCGCGAACGCCGTTCCCCCGGCACTGGTATAGCCCGTCGGGGCGGGATCGACGGAGGGCAGCATCCACCACCTGCTCCCCTGGACGGCGTTGACGTCGCTGGCCAGGGCGTTGATCTGCACCACACCGTTGATGTACTCGACAGGATTCATCGGGTCCGAATCGTCCACCACCGTGGGCGAAAGGTTCGTTATTTCCACGTTCGGCGGCGTCGCGTCGACGATGACCGTCCGGTACAGTTCCGTGAGGCTGCCGGTACTGCTGACCGCCTCGATGCGGAACTCGTAGGTGCCGTCGTCCGAACCGACGGGGGCGACGGTCAACACCGGAGAGTCGAAAGTCCGCAGGGGCGTGCCCAGGTCGTCGGAACTCCATGCAAGGCTCTCCGTGGTGCCGCCTTCCTTTGTCCTCTGGAGTGTCGCGGAATCGATGCCGTTGGGATGACTCGCGGTCACCTGGAACTGGTAGTCCTGGCCGGCGTAGTTTCCGCCGCTTATGGTGTTGACGTTCCCGGAAGTGAACGCGAAGGCAATGATCGGCAGGGTGTCGCCGCTGATGACTTCCACCTTGTACGGGTCGTCGCCCAGGGGAGGAACGATCGTCTCGTCGCCGCTGACGTCCACAGCCTGGAGCCTCAGCCAGAAGGTCCCCACCTGGCCGTCCCAATCGTCGATGAGGCGGTACCTGAAATCGGTGGTCTGCTTGATCTCGGTAACCCCGATTCCGTCGTCCCAGTCGGGTTCAGACGTGCCGTCCTTCCAGAATTTTATCCGGGGATACCCCACGGCCACCCCCTGCAGGTCGGTCACGATGCCGACGATGACGCCGTTCATCGCCACCTGGGGCGGCAGGAGGGGATTGTAGGTGGCCGGATCGATGGCCGGAACCTGAATTTCAATCTGGGGAGGCAGGTTGTCTATCGTAAAAACGAGCTCTTCCGTATCGGTCCGCTTGCTTGAATCGTCGATTACCCTGAGGAGAACCTTGAAGGTGCCGTTCGGGTAGGTGGTCGTGTCGAGAATATGCTGCCATGTCTTCGCGCCCGCGTCGTACGAGCTTACATCGCTCCAGGTCGCCCCGCTGTCGAAGGAAATGCGCACGGCAGTGACGCGGCCGTCGTCGGACGCGGCGCCGGAGAACGTCACCACTTCCTGGAGGAATTCCCCCGGAACGTGGCTCGTGAGGGATATCTCCGGCCGGTTTATGTCGACCTTGTCGCCCAGACCCGCCTCGAAGGGGTTCTTGCAGCCCCCGAAAAGGAGAAGAAGGGCGGTGGCGGAAAATGCTATTATGGAAGAAAGCCTTTTACTATACGACATGGGTTACCTCATGCATATATATATCACGAGTAAGGAAAATCACCATGTCATAGTATCGGCAGGAAGTATCTATTTCCCTATAAAGATTTTAGTGGGCTCCCCTGGCCGCCACGGGCCACACCGCCTCCACCCGCCCGTTTCTGACCACGAAGATCCTGTCGTGCAGGTTGACGGTGGTGCAGCAGTGGCTGGGTATCAGTTTTATCCTGTCCCCCGGGCGGGGTTCGGTCTTCTCCGGCGCGATGTGTCCCTTCGCGTGCTCCTCCGAAAGCTTCAAAATCTCCAATCCCTCGCAGGAAAGGGGACGGGGCATTTCCCGTTCCACCGAAATCGACTTCATGCCGCAATCCAGGATCACCGTGTCCGGCACCGGGCGGCTTATGACCGTGGCGAGCACGGTGAGGGCGTATTCGAACGGAAGACCGAGCTTCGCGTAGGTGAGGTCCATGAAGATGTAGGACCCCGTCTGCAGTTCGGTGATTCCCGAGAAGTCCCCCGCGATGTCGTAGGTGCCCGTTCCCGCGGCGCTGACGATTTCAACCGGGATTCCCGCTTTCCGGACGGCCTCCGCCGCCTTCACGAGACCAGCGTTCGCCTCCGTCCCCGCCGCGGTCCGCTCTTCCCGGCCGCCGATGAAGACCGCGTGGCCCTCGTAGCCCATGAGGCCCCGGAATGCCAGGCCCGGCAGCCCGGAGGCGGCCTTCGCGAGCCGAACCGCGTCCTCCGGCGACCGGACGCCGCACCGTCCCATGCCGACGTCGACCTCGATGATGACGCCCAGCCGGGATCCGCAGGCCGCGGCCTCCCGGGACAGGTCCCTGACGTTATCGACGGAGTCCACGGCCACCATGACGTCCGCATAGCGGGCCAGCGCCGCGGTCCTGCGGACCTTGTCGTCCCCCACCGCCTGGCTGGTGATCAGGATGTGGTCCAGTCCGGAATAGACCATCGCTTCTGCTTCGCCGACGGTGGCGCAGCACAGGCCGACCGCCCCGCGGCGCATCTGCAGGTGTCCGATCATCGGCGTTTTATGGGTTTTCGCGTGGGGCCTAACCGCCACGTTCCTGCCGGCCAGGTACTTTTCCATCCTGTCCAGGTTGCGCTCGAAGGCCGCCGCGTCCAGAACCAGGGCCGGCGTGGGGACGGAGGATTCGGGAAGTCCCACGAGAAAGGTGTTTTCCATGATATAACTCCTTGATTTTTCCGTTTATTCTGCCTGCGCCGGCCTTCCGGCGAAAAACCGGCCTTTTTCCAGGTCCACCACACGGGCCTCCAGGCCGCGCCCACGCACCGCCTTTTCCCCCCGGCGGGTGGTGATCACCGTCGTTCCCGATCCGAGGACTGTTCCATCCAGCATGATGATCTTTCCGCCGCCCACCGCCGCGTACGCCCGTCCTCCGTCCCCGTCCAGCACGGTAACGTCGGCATCGGCGCCGACACCGAGGTGACCCTTGTCCGGCAGTCCCAGGATCCGGGCCGGGTTCGTGCTGGTCTTCAGGACGTACTCCTTCCAGCTCAGCATGTCCAGCCGCACCAGGGCCGTGCCTTTTTCCACCAGGAAATTGCGCGGGATGGCGCCTCCGTCGGTGGCAAGGGCGTCCACCACGAAGCTGCCGTCCCGCCGTTTCCCCGTGGCCAGCAGGAAACGGGTCGAGGCCGGGGTTACGGGAAAGGTGCAGGCCACATCGGTGCCGGCCTCGTCGAAGTAGCGGATTCCCTCCTGCCCGGTGAGGCGGACGTTTTCGTCCCCCCGGGGATACACCACCGACGCGAAACCGTCAAGGATGGCCTTGCGCAGGCCCCTCTCGTTTTTCTCGTACCCCCCCATACTGAGGGAATTCTTCGGTCCGTTGGATTCCAGCTCGCCGCCGGAGCATTTTGCCGGCGTGGCGCTGAAAACCGACAGGTAGGATTCGCTGAAAACGTTGGGGTTCGCCTCCAGGGAGGCCAGGGCGCGCAGGGTTTCCTCCACCGGATCGCCCAGGACCTGACCGCGGCAGTACGCGTTGACGTGCACCAGGTCCACGGAAAAGCCCTTCGCCAGCTCGACGGCCTCGCCAAAGGCGTTGAAGTTGCCCACCGGATTGCGGGAGGTCCCCACGTGGAACGCGACGAGGGCCTTTTTCCGGTTCGCGGCCTCGATGAAGGTCCGGGTCGCCTCCGGCGTCATCGGGTAATGGCCTCCGAGGATCTTCACGCCCAGGGCGCCGTCGTCCAGGGATGCCTCCACCAGGGCGGACGCTTCGGCGTATTCGACCTCCGTCCCCCCGACGTTCCACCCCGGCCGGATCATCTGCAGGCAGGCCATGGAGAGGCCCGCGCCGTCGGCGGAGGCGAATTCGTAGAATTCGTGCAGCGGGCCCCCGCAGTCCAGGGCGGTAACCGTTCCCGCCCGGGCCATCATCCGCATCGCGGCACTCCCCCCCCTGCCGGTGAAGCCCGTGTGGATGTGCATGTCGAAAATTCCGGGGACCACGACCTTTCCGTCCACGGCAAGGATGGCCCGCCCGTCCCGGGGCGGGATTTCCTCGAGAACCGCCGAGATCCTTCCGTCCCGGATTCCCAGGTCGCGCCTGCCCTGGACGCCGTTTTCCGGGTCCACGACGAAACCGCCTTTCAGCACCAGGTCAAACACGGCCGCCTCCTTCGTCCGCCGGCTTCCTCCGTCCCCGAAGACGGTCCCCGAACAGCGCATACAGGGCGCTGGCCGCTGCGATGAGGAGAAGAACCGCCGAAACGGGCCGGGTCAGGAAGGGGGTGTAGGCCCCGGACGAGTACGTGAGACCCCGCCTGAGATTGACTTCCAGCATCGGTCCGAGGATGAACCCCAGGATCATGGGACTTATCGGGAGCCCTCCCATGTCCATGAGGATCGCGACGACGGCAAAAACCAGCATGATCCAGATGTTGAACGTCGAATTGTTGCTGGCGAAGGCGCCGACGAAGCTCATGACGATCAGAACGGAGTACAGGTAGCACTGGGGGATTTTCAGAATCCGCGGGAAAAGCCGCATTCCGCCGAACTGCAGCACCAGCGTGACGATCGCGGCGAGCGCGGCGGCGGCGAATATGAAGTAAACCGTTACGGGATTGTTCGTGAACAGGAGCGGTCCCGGCTGGATGCCGTGGATCATCAGGCCTCCCAGCAGAATGGCGGTAACACTGTCGCCGGGGATGCCAAGAGTCACCATCGGGATGATGGCGCCTCCCACCGCGGCGTTGTTGGACACTTCCGACGCCCAGATGCCCTCCAGGCTCCCTTTGCCGAATTCCTCCGGATGCCGGGAGGACTGCTTCGCCTGGGCGTAGGCCACCAGGTTCGAAAGGCC
>CAZGUL010000032.1:0-13511 GCA_964529055.1 uncultured Spirochaetaceae bacterium | reverse complement strand
TCAGGGGTCGTTCGAAGTCGCTGGTGTCCGCGTTGTCCCAGCCGGATTTCGCGTGCCGCAGAAGGTACAGGCACTTCATTTTCCGCCTCCCGAAAACGCCGCCGCGATCCGCCGGAGCCCTTCCCGCAGCGTCCCCCGGGGGCAGGCGATGTTGAGCCGCTGAAAGCCCTCTCCCCCCGGGCCGAAGGCGGACCCCGCGTTGAGCCGCACCCGGGCGTCCGTCAGCGCAGTCTCGACCTCCCGGTCGTCCAGGCCAAGCCCCCGGAAATCGAGCCAGACAACGTAGGTCCCTTCCTGCGGGAAGACCCGGACGTCCGGCAGTTCCCGTCCCAGAAAATCCTTCAGGAAAAGGAAATTGTCCCGAAGGTACGGAATAAGGCCTTCCAGCCACCCGCCGCCCTCCCGGTAGGCGGCCTCCGCGGCGGTTACGCTGAAGATGTTCGGCAAATCCAGGGCGGACGTCCGCCTGCCGGCCCGCCGGAAAGCGGCCCGTTTTTCCGCGTCCGGAATGACGACGAAGGCGCAGCCCGCGCCGGGGATGTTGAAGGTCTTGCTCGGCGAGGAGCAGGTCACGGTATTCGCCGCATAATCGTCCCCCAGGGCCGCCAGCGGGGTGTATGCATGCCCCGGCATGACCAGGTCCGCATGGATGTCGTCGCTGACGATGACGACACCCCGCTCCCGGCACAGATTTCCCAGGTCCCGCAGTTCCTCAGGGGTCCACACCCGGGCGACGGGGTTGTGGGGACTGCACAGCAGAAGCAGCCTGACGGAACCGTCCAGCGACGCCGCGAGACCGTCCAGGTCCATCCGGTACTCAAGCCCCTCCCGGACGAGCGGGTTCGTCACCAACCGCCGGTTCATGATCTCCACGGCCCGGAAAAACGGCCGGTACACCGGGGTCTGCACGACCACCCCCTCCCCTTCCCGGGTGAAGGCCTCGATGGCGAAGTGCAGGGACGGAACGACCCCCGGGGCCAATACGATCCAGTCCCGCTCGATCCGCCAGCCGTTGCGCCGCCGCTGCCAGTCGATGAATGCCTCGTAGAGGCTTTCCGGCGCCATCGTGTAGCCGTACACGGGGTGCGCGGCCCGGGCGGCCAGGGCCGCGGTGACAGCCTGCGGCGCGGGAAAATCCATGTCCGCCACCCACAGGGGGATGACGTCCCGCGCCTGGTCGGGACTGTCCCACTTGAAGGAATGCGTTCCGCGCCTTTCGATCGGTTCGTCGAAGTTCGTCATACCCGACAGTATAGCGGAAAAAAACGGGAAGAAAAGACCCCGCCGCCGGTTTCACCGCGGGGGGGGCGCTTCACGCGGAGGGCCCCGTCCGTGTATGCTGGCGGGGTATGACGCGGGAAATACTCCGCCGCCGGTCGGCCTTCACCGCGGCGACACGGGCCTTTTTCTCGGACCGGGGATACCTGGAGACGGAAACGCCGATCCTGGCTCCGGCGCTGATACCGGAGTCGGCCATCGAGGTTTTCCGGACCCGGTTCGAGCATCCGTACCGGCCGGGCCGGGACATGTACCTGATTCCGTCGCCGGAGCTCTGGATGAAAAGGCTCATCGCCGCCGGCATGGGGGACATCTTTCAGATAACCCGGGCCTTCCGCAACGCGGAATCCGTCGGCAGGCTTCACAACCCGGAATTCACGATCCTGGAGTACTACACCGCCGGAGCGGACCACCTCGCCTCCATCGACGTGACGGAGGAACTTTTCCGGCATCTGCTTTCCCGCGGCCTCTCCTCCGTCCCCGACGCGGCGGCCCTCTCCCCGCCGTTCCGGCGCATGACCATGGCCGAGGCGTTCCGGGAATTCGCCGGCTTCGACCTGGCTCCCTGTTCCGCCTCCGACCTGGCGGAGCAGGCCCGGAGGCTCGGCATCCGCCCCGGCGGGGAGGACGACTGGGAAACCGCTTTCAACCGGATTTTCGTGGACAGGGTGGAACCCGCCCTTCCCGCCGACCGGCCCCTGGTTCTCCTGGATTACCCCCGGGAGGTGCGCTGCCTCGCCCGGGAGATCCCCGGAACGCCGTGGCGGGAAAGATGGGAGCTCTACGTCAGTGGGATCGAGACGGCGAACTGCTACTCCGAGGAAACCGATCCCGGCCGGGTCGCTGCCTACTTCCGGGAGGAAGAGGCGCGCAAGGCCCGGGCGCTGGTGCCCCACCCGGCGGACGGAAAATTCGTTTCCCTGTATCGGGACGGATACCCCTCCTGCTCGGGGGTCGCCGTCGGCTTCGACCGCCTGATCATGGCGTTTTTCGGCATCCCCCGCATCGAGGGGGTGATTTTATTTCCGTTTTCCGATATACTCTCGGAATAAATTCTTCGCGAAAAGAGGTTTCAAGCGGATTTTTATGATCAAAGCAGGCGCAATCGAGAAGGGAATGTGCCTTCTCATGAAGAACGATCCCTACCTGGTAACGGAGAGAGAGTTCGTAAACCCCGGAAAAGGCTCGGCTTTCGTGCGGCTCAAGCTCAAGAGCCTCACCTCCGGACAGACCCTCCGGGAAACCATCAGGACAAACGACACCGTCGAAGAGGCGGACGTCTACGACCGCAACGCCCAGTTCATGTACTCCGACTCGTCCGGCTACCATTTCATGGACAACGAGAACTACGAGCAGTTCATCGTCTCGCGGGAAGGAATGGAGGACAAGCAGTATTATCTGCAGGAGAACCACAGTTATTACATCACCACGTGGGAAGGCAATCCCATCGACATCAAGATTCCCTACAAGATAGTTCTCACCGTCACCGAGGCCCACGAGGCACTCAAGGGTGACACCGTCACCGGCGCCACGAAGCCCGTGAAACTGGAAACCGGCCTGACGGTCCGGGTCCCCATCTTCATCAAGCAGGGCGAAAAGGTGATGATCAACACCGAATCCAACGAGTACGTCGAACGCGTCAATTCCTAGCACGCCGCCCGGAAGGACGGGGCGGCCGCTTCGTCCTTCCGTGAGCTCCTCCTTGTTGCGCATTTTTCAATTTATGATATGATTAAACTGCTAAGATATTTCCGACCGAAGAGAGGACCGGCATGCGAATCACGACGAAGGGGCGGTACGCCCTGCGGGCCATCAGGCACCTTGTAAAGACCGGCGATCAGAAACCGACGTCCATCAAGAAGATAGCGGAGGAAGAGGATCTGTCCGCGGAATTCCTGGAACAGATTTTCTTCCGCCTGAAGAACGCGGGGGTCATCCGGTCCGTCCGCGGCCCCGGCGGCGGTTTCATGCTGAACAGACCCGCAGCCGAAATCTCCATGCGGCACATTTTCGACGCCGTCGGCGAGGGAGTCAGCCTTGCGCCCTGCGTTTCCTGCAAAGAGGTCCCCGCACCCGAATGCTGCCCCCGGCTCGACATCTGCCCCGTGCATTCGGTGTGGAACGCCCTGGCCGGCCAGGTGGCGGAGATTTTCGACTCCTATACTCTGGACAAGATTTCGGACATAATAAAGGTCCCGAAGAAAGCGGAAAAAGCCCGATCATGAGCCGCGACCTCAAAGATTCCGCCTCGATGGACAGCCTTCTACAGGAGGCCGCCGGGTTGATCAGGGCTTCCGACTGGATCACCGCGTTCACCGGGGCCGGCATGTCCGTGGAAAGCGGCATCCCCCCGTTCCGCGGCGAGAACGGCATCTGGAACACCTGCGATCCCCGTCTCCTGGAACTGCCCTACTTCACCGCGAATCCGGAAAAATGCTGGATCGCCATCAAGGAAATTTTTTACGATTTTTTCGGCCGCGCGCAGCCGAATCCCGGGCACCTCGCGCTTGCGGAGATGGAGAAGAACGGTCTTCTGAAAACCCTGATAACCCAGAACATCGACGACCTGCATCACCGGGCCGGCAGCCGGCGCGTGGTGGAATTCCACGGCAATTCCCGGCTGCTGCTGTGCCGCTCCTGCGGCAGGACCTTCGAGGCGGCAGCCGCGGACCTTTCCCGGCTGCCGCCGCTCTGCCGGGACTGCGGGGAGGTGCTGAAACCCGACTTCGTCTTTTTCGGCGAGGCGATCCCGTTCACGGCCCTGTCCGAATCCCGCGCCGCGGCGGGAAGAACGGATTGCATGCTCGTCATCGGCACCACCGGGGAAGTGTACCCCGCGGCCGCCCTGCCGCGCACGGCGGCGGAAAACGGCGCACACATCATCGAGATAAATCCGGCTCCGTCGAACTACACGGACTCCGTCACGACGGTCTACATCCCGCTTCCGGCGGGACAGGCACTTCCCCGGATCCTGGAGCTTCTGGGACGGCCGTAGGCGCCGCCTATAGGTGCACCGGCCGGCCTTCCGCGAGACGGGCCGCCTCCATAACGCCCTCGGACAGGGTGGGATGGGCATGGATCATGTCCGCAACATCCTCCAGAAGAAGCTCGGCCTTCTTCGCCAGAAGAAGCTCGTGGATCAGTTCCGTGGCCCCGCTGCCCGCCGTGTGGGCCGCGATGATTTCCTTCGTGTCCGGATCGAACAGGATCTTGACGATGCCCTCCACGCTCTCCGTCGCCACCGCCTTGCCGATGCCCCGGTACGGAAAGACCGCCTTGCCGAACCGGAGACCCCGGCGGACCGCTTCCTCCTCGGTGGGGCCGAAACCGCCGATCTGGGGCTCGCAGTACACCGCCGACGGGATCTCGTCCCGGGGAACACGCTTCGGCGGATTCCCGCCCGCCATCCGTTCGACGGCGATCTCGCCTTCCTTGGAGGCCACGTGGGCGAGAAGAGGCGTGGGAATGACGTCCCCCACCGCATAAACGCCGGAGACCGCCGTTTCGTAGTAATCGCCGGTCCTGACGAAGCCCTTTTCCAGGCCGACGCCGATCTCCTCCAGGCCGAGGCCCTCGGTGTTCGGCGCACGGCCCACGGCGACAAGGACCTTGTCGGCCTCCACGATCTGCCCGCCGCCTTCCTTCCCCGTCAGGCTCACCGCCAGGCCGGAAGCCGTTTTCTTCACCCCCGCCGCCTTCGTTCCGGTGAGCATTTTTATTCCCCGGCGGGAGAATTCCTTATGCACCACCGCCACGGTTTCGGCGTCCTCCAGGGGGAGAACCCGGTCGAGCATTTCCACCACCGTCACCTCCGCTCCGAAACTGTTCATCACATAGGCGAATTCCATGCCGATCGCCCCCGCCCCGAGGATGAGAAAACGCTTCGGCACCTCCTCCAGCATCAGGGCGCCGGTGGAGGAAAGGATCGATTTCTCGTCGATCTCGAAACCCGGTATCGAGCGGGGGCGGGAACCCGTCGCGACCAGGACGTTCGCCGCAGTCAGAGTTTTTCCGTCGACGACGACCTCGTGCGCCGAAGCCAGCCGGGCCGTCCCCGGGATGTAATCCACTCCGTTCTTTTTGAGCAGGAACTGGACGCCCCGGGACAGCCTTTCCGCCGCCGCCCGTGATTTTTTGAACACCCGGCCGTAATCGAAACCGGAGACGTCCACCTTGACGCCCAGCTCGGTCAGGGCTGACGCGGAACTGAAAATCTCCGCCTGGTGGATCAGGGCCTTCGACGGAATGCAGCCCACGTTCAGGCAGACCCCGCCGGGCTTGTCTTTCTCCACCACCGCCGTCTTGAGACCCAGCTGACGGGCGCGGATCGCCGCCACGTAGCCTCCGGGCCCCGCGCCGATGACGATAAGATCGTAGGTATGGTCTGTAGACATGGCCCCCTTCCCCCTTTACACCAGAGCCCGCAGGGGCTCTTCGATCATCAGCTTCAGGTCCCGCAGGAAGACGGCGCCGACGGCGCCGTCGATGGTTCTGTGGTCGCAGGTCAGGGTCATCCGCATGACACGGCGGATGGAAAGCTCGTCGTCGTCCGCCGCGACGGGTTCCCGGCGGGTTTCCCCGAGGGCGAGGATCGCGGAACCCGGAGGATTGATGATGGCGGTGAACTCCTCGATGCCGTAATTTCCCAGGTTGCTGATCGAGAAGGTGGCCCCGGAATACTCCTCCGGCTTCAGGCCGCCCCTTCGGGCCTTGTCGATGAGGACCGAAAGCTCGGCGTCGATTTCGGAGACGCTCCTGCCGCCGCAGTTCCGGACCACCGGCGTGATGAGCCCGTCCGGCAGCGCCACCGCGAGACCGATATCCACCGATCCGTGCATCTCGATGACCTTTTCCTTCCAGGTGGAATTGATCCGCGGATGCCTCTTTATCGCCTCGGCGGCGAGCTTCATGAAGAACGCGTTCAGGGAAAGCTTCTCCTTCCCTTCCGCGTTGATCCGCGCGCGGGCGTCCATCAGGGCGTCCATGTACACCGCCGTTCTGAGGAAAAAATGGGGCGCCGCCGCCGATTCCCCGAGGCGGCGGGCTATGGCTGCCCGCATGCCGGTGACGGGTATTTCCTCGTCCCGCAGAACGGAGACGCGGGCGGCTGCCGGAGCTGAAGGCCGCGCCTCGCCGGCCGGCCCGCCGGCGACCGCGGAACCGGCTGCCGCGAAGCTTTCCACGTCCCGCCTGACGATCCTGCCGTCCGGGCCCGAGCCGGGAACGGCCCGGATGTCCAGGCCCTTTTCCCGGGCGAGCCGCCGCGCCAGGGGGGACGACCGCGGGTAGGAGCCGTATCCGAGAACTTCAGCCGGCCCGGAGGCCGGGGCGGCCGGAGCCTTCCCTTCCGCGGCCGGGGCCTTTCCTTCCGGGGCGGCGGGCTTTTCCGGCGGGGCCGAAGCGGCCGGAGGTTCCTTCGCGGGCCCGGCAGCCGCCGGGGAGGGCGCCGCGGGAGCCTCCTTCGCCGACGGAGAGGCGGGGGCGGCCCTGGCAGCTGCCGGGGCCTCCTTCAGCAGGGCGTCGATGTTTTCGCCGGGTTTGCCGACCACGGCGATGAGGTCTCCGATTTTCGCCGACTTTCCCGCCTCGAGGACGATTTTCAGCACCGTGCCGTCCGCGGGAGACTCGTACTCCATGACGGCCTTGTCCGTTTCCACCTCGCAGAGCAGCGAGCCGTTCTTGACCGCGTCGCCTTCCTTGACCTTCCACGCGGAAATCGTTCCCTCCTCCATGGTCGGGGACAGTGCTATCATCAGGATTTTTTCGGCCATGGGTCAAACCTCCCGGTACAGGACTTTTTTCGCCGCCTCAACGACCTTGTCCGCCGACGGCTGGGCGGCGAGCTCCAGCCGGTGATTGTACGGCATCGGAACGTCCTCGGAGGAGACGAACTCCACCGGCGCGTCCAGCATGTCGAAACAGTTCCGCGAAATGAGCCAGGCCACGTGGGATCCCACGCTGGCCACGGGCCAGGATTCGTCGACGACGACGGCCCGGTTCGTTTTCCGGACCGAAGCGTAGACGGTTTCCTCGTCCAGGGGACGGAGGCTCCGGAGATCGACGACTTCCGCGTCGATCCCCATCCCCGCCAGGATTTCCGCGGCTTCCTGCACGACCTTGAGCGGCTTGGAATACGTCACGATGGTGAGGTCCCTGCCCTGCCGCTTCACGTCCGCCTTCCCGATGGGGACCAGATACTCCTCCTCCGGGACCTCGCCCTTCCACGAGTACATGAGTTCCCCTTCCAGAACGACGACGGGATTGTCGTCCCGGATGGCGCTCTTCAGGAGGCCCTTCGCGTCGTAGGGAGTCGCGGGAGCGACGACCTTGAGGCCCGGCACATGGGCGTAGTAACTCTGCAGGGCCTGGGAATGCTGGGAAGCCAGGTACTCCGCCGGTCCGTTGGGGCCCCGGAATACGATGGGCATCCTGAACTGACCGCCGGACATGTACCGCATCTTGGCGGCGTTGTTGACCACCTGGTCCAGGGCGAGGAGCGCGAAGTTGTGGGTCATCCATTCCACGACGGGCCGGAGTCCCGCCATGGCTGCGCCGACGCCCAGGCCCGTGAAGCCGAGTTCGGTGATCGGTGTATCGATGACGCGCTTCGGTCCGAATTTGTCCAGGAGGCCCTTGCTGACCTTGTAAGCTCCGTTGTATTCGCCAACTTCCTCACCCATGAGGAAAACCGTTTCGTCGCGGGTCATTTCTTCGTCGAGGGCGGCGTTCAGCGCCTCCCGGTATGTGATGATCGGCATGACTTTTCCTCCTAATCCGCCAGAACGTCTTCGTGCAGGGTGTGAAGGGCCGGTTCCTCGCTCTTTTCAGCGAAATCCACCGCCTCGTCGACAAGGGCCTTCACCCTGGTTTCGTAGGCCTCGTACTCCTTGTCCGTCAGGTGTCCGTCCTTTTCCATGCGGGCCCGCAGGATAAGGATGGGGTCCTGCTTCTTGTACTCCTCGATTTCGTCCTTGGTACGGTACTTCTGGGGATCACTCATGGAATGGCCCTTGTAACGGTAGGTCTTCGCTTCCAGGAAGGTGGGAAGTCCCGATTTCCGCGCGTCGGCGGCGGCCCGGGAGATTTCCTCGTAGACGGCGAGCACGTCCATGCCGTCCACCTGCCGTCCGGGAATGCCGTAGGCGCTGCCCATCAGGCTGAAGTCGTCCACGGAGGAGACGCGCTTGAAATTGGTACCCATGCCCCACTGGTTGTTCTCGCAGACGTAAACCACCGGCAGGTTCCAGATCTTCGCCAGGTTGAGGCTCTCGTGGAAGGCGCCCTGGTGGATGGCCCCGTCGCCGAAGAAGCAGACCGTAACGCCCTTGTCCCCCCGGTAGCTCTGGGCAAAGGCGGTCCCGGCCGCGACGGGAATCTGGGCCCCCACGATGCCGTTGCCTCCCAGGAAATGCTTTTCCGCGTCGAAGAAATGCATCGAGCCGCCCTTGCCGCGGGAACAGCCCGTGATCTTGCCGTAGAGCTCCGCCATCAGCGGCTTCGGGTCCATGCCGCAGGCCAGGGCGTGCCCGTGGTCCCGGTACCCCGTCAGGACATAGTCCTTCGACAGGTCCAGCGCCGCCGCGGTCCCCACCGCTATGGCCTCCTGGCCGTTGTACAGGTGGCAGAACCCCCCGATTTTCCGCAGGCCGTACATCTGGCCTGCCTTTTCCTCGAAATGACGGATCAGCATCATGTCGTACAGGAGCTTGTGCAGGAATTTTTTCTCGTACTTTTTCATGTCACACCACCATCCGGTACTTTTCGTTCCTGATCGGATTGAAATAGGTCATTTCCTCCACCGTCGTCTCCAGGACGACCAGGTCCTTCTCGTTGGGATTGACCCGCCAGAAAACGGTCAGGTTGGTTCCCAGGGCTTCCTGGACCTCCGATTTCAGCGACGGGTTGTCGATGATCGTTATGCGCCCCCCGGAGGTTACGATCTCGTCCAGGGATTTGGACTGGAAGATCCATCCCACCTGGGGGTGTTTGACGATTTCCAGCGTTTTCTGGAAGGAGGGGGACGTCACGGCGTAGATGTACCCTTCCCGGCCCGGCACCAATGTGGGCGTCATCCACCGGCTGTGGGGGTACCCCCTTTCGTCGACGGTGGTGAGAATTCCGACCCGGGAATTCTCAAGAATTCTGTCGAGCCTGCGAAACATGTCCCGCAAATCCATGACTTTCCTCCTCAACCCTGTGTTTATCTAGCACCGCGTCCATCAATGCGGCGTCGAGAAAATCCCCCGTGACGGCAGGAGAGGCGTCCCCTTCGGTCCGCTCTATCCTGCCGTTTTCGACGTATAAAACCGCCCGCCCGGCACGGCAGGTGAAGGCCGGCGTGTTCCCCAGCACCCACGCGGAGCTCTCATGCCGCAGGCGGCGGTCTTCGATCTCCCGCCGCGACCGGGGATCGAAAACGAATTCCGCGGCCCGGAAATCCCGGCAGCTTTCGCCCGCCTCCCGCGCCACGGCCTCCGCGGTTTCCCGGACAGTGAGGCCGGGAAGGAATTCCGCCAGGTTCGCGACCCCCATGGGGACGGAGGCCACCGCCCGGGTTTCGATCCGGAGGCCGGAGGCGCCCGGGGAATCGGCCGCCAGACAGGCGCGCAGGGCCGCAAGGTCCGCGTTCACCAGGAGCGTCCCGTGATGCAGGACCCTGCCTTTCCTGTAGCACAGGGCGTTGCCGGAGACCTTCCGTCCCGCGACCAGGAGATCGCCCCTCCCCGTACGCTCCGCGGCCGCCCCCAGCCGGCCCAGGGCCCGCCGGACCAGGTCCAGGTTGCCTTCCTTCGAGAAACCCTCCCCGGGAACGATGAACGCAAAATTCAGGTTTCCCCGGCCGTGGTAAACCGCCCCGCCGCCGGATATCCGTCGGTACAGTCTCGGACGCCCCCGCAGGAGCACGGGAAGGGGGATCTCCCGCCACGGGTTCTGGTTCTTGCCGATGACCAGGGCTTCCGCGTTTTCGTACAGCAGAAGCGCCCCGCGGTCCCCGATATCCGGCGGAGGGGATTCCAGAAGATACTCCTCCAGGGCCAGGTTCAGCCCGGGGTCCGTTTCGGTCACCGTGAACAGAAGCAAGCGGGTTCCTCCCCAGCCGGCGATATCGCTATAAATGTAATAAATAGCCGCCTTTTTTGCAAAGGAAAAGGCTGTAATGATACTGATTTTATATCAAATAAGGGCCGAAAACGGGCGGCCGGGGCCGCCCGTTCCGTTTACCGGGAAACGAAGGAGGGGGTCCTGCACTCCCCGGGGAGGGGGGTCCGCGAAGCGTCGGGATTGACGACGTTGATCGGGAACTGACCGTTCTTGATCCTGACCACGCATTCGGCGAGCTTCTCGCCCACCATGGTCATGGCGTCGATGTTGTTTGCCCCCGCGACATGGGGGGTCAGGATGAGGCTGTCGCATTCCAGGCGGACCAGCGGATTGTTTTCCACCTTCGGTTCCCCGGCGAAGACATCCACCGCCGCGCCGGCGATCCGTTTGTCCCGCAGGGCCGCGGCGAGGGCTTCGTCGTCGCAGACGAAGCCTCGGCTCGTGTTGATCAGGAACGCCGAGGGCTTCATCATTCCGATTTCCTTCGCGCCGATCATGCCCCGGGTGGAGGCGGTGAGGGGAACGTTGATGCTGACGAAGTCGGAGGTCCCCAGCAGGGTTTCCAGGTCGGTCTTCCGGGCCCCCGCCGCCGCGACGCGCTTTTCGTCCGCGAAGGGATCGTGCACCAGCACGTTCACGTTGAAGGCCCGGAGAATGCCCGCCAGCGCGGAGCCGATGCCGCCGAAGCCGACGATGCCCGCGGTCTTGCCGTGCAGGCAGCGGATCATGATCGCGTTCTTGCCTTCGAAACCCTTCTCCCGGATGTGCCGGTCGAAGATCTTGAATTTGTTCGCCAGGGTCAGCATGTACCCGACCACGATTTCCGGGACGGACATCCAGACCCCCTGGGGGGAATTGCTGACCAGGATGCCCCGGGCCGTGCAGGCTTTGAGGTCAACGTTGTCGAAGCCCGCGCCGAAGCGGCCGATCCATTTCAGCTTCGCGGCCTGCGCCAGCGACGCTTCGGTTACGGGACGCTCCACCGAGATGAAGGTGTCCACGTCCTTCAGGACTTCCGGAGGGATCGGGTTGCCGTCCCTCTCTTTTTTGTAGAAGCGCACTTCGATGCCGGGATCGTTCAGCACGGAGGAAAGGCCCATATCGTAGCCCAGGTCCGGCTCCCGGGAATCCAGGTCGACGGTCAGTACAAGCTTGCCGCTCATGTTCTTGCTCCTTGCGATTGTTTGTAACGGTTATATCCCTTATCTTGACTGAATGGCAATCCGCGATATAGGCTTTTCATCGACCGGACCGGACACATCAAGCGGGAGATAAAAAACCGATGGATTCCAGCGGACTCGCTTTTCGCGCCGCATTGTCCTTCGTGACGGCGGGAACGTGGATCAGCCTTGCGACCCTGGCGGGGGAAAAACTCGGCAGCCGGGTGGGCGGGCTCATCGTGAACCTTCCCTCCAACATCGTCGTCTCCTTTCTGTTCGTCGCGCTGACCCGGGGCACGGCGTTCACGGCCGAGGCCGCGCGGGCCATCCCGCTGGGCATGGCCATCAACACCCTGTTCATCTTCGTTTTCGTCCTCACCTTGCGGAGGAGCCTGGTATTCGCCGTGGCCGCATCCCTGGCGGCCTGGTTCGCCGCGGCGGCCGCCGCGACCGTGTTTCCCGTCCGGGGCCTCCCCGCGTCGTTCGGCATCTACGTTCTCGTCTGCCTCGGCGGGTTCCTGCTGGTGGAGTTCGGGACGAAAATCAGGTCCGTTCCCAGGCGGCCCGCCCCCTGGAACCCCGCCGGAATGGCGATCCGGGCGCTCTTCGCCGGGACGGTGGTGGCCACCGCGGTCCTGGCGGCCCAGATCGTTCCGCCTTACATCACCGGCATTCTGGCGTCCTTTCCGGCGGTCATGCTGTCCACCCTGGTCATCCTGACCCGGACGCAGGGACCGGATTTCACCCGGGCGACGGGAAAGATCCTGATGCTCTCCTCGTCCAACATCATCGTCTACGCCTTCGCGGTGGCCCATTTCTACCCCGCCCTCGGCATCCTGCCCGGAACGCTCCTTTCGTTCGCCTGCGCGGTGGCGTGGATTTCCCTTTTTCTGCCCGTCACCCGGCTCATGCGCTGACGACGGCGGATCGGCGGCGGAACGCCTTCCTTGCCATTCCGTTCCATCTGGTCTATAAAAGAGGGCGTGGACATCCAATGGATCGCTCCCGGCGCCGAAGCGGACGAACTCCTCCTCGCCGGCGATGTGGGGGGCACGAACACGAGTTTCGCCCTCGCGGGCCGAAGGGGACGCCGGTATTTTCTCCTGGGCAAATTCCTGTTCCGGACCCGGGAACTCGGTTCCCTGGGCGAGGCGGCGGCCGCCGCCGCCGGGGAAATCCGCCGCCGCATCCCATCCGCCCGGGTCCGCCGCTGCTGCGTCAGCGCCGCGGGTCCCGTGAAGAACAATGTCTGCGACATGACGAACGCGCCGTGGGACGTCCGCGGGGACGATCTGGCCTCCCTGCTCGGCGTGCCGACGCTGATCATCAACGATTTCACCGCCATCGCGTACGGCCTTCCCCTGATGGACCCGGGCGATCCCCGTGAGCTGACCCCTATCCCCCGGGACGACGGGTACCTGCCCGCGCCGTCGGGCACCGTGCGGGCGGTGGTGGGGGCGGGAACCGGCCTCGGGGTCGGCTGCCTCGTCGAAGCCTGCGGCGGCTACGCCGCCGTCGCGTCCGAGGGAGGACACACCGACTTCGGCGGCTTCGACGACGAAAGCCGGGAACTCTGCCGGTGGGTGGAGGACCGCATCGGCGGCGTGGCGGAAGCGGAGCTTTTCGTGTCCGGCCGGGGGATCGTCAACACGTATTATTACTTCCGGGAAAAGCGTGGGAACTCCCCGAGCCCGGCCTTGAGGAAAATCGATCTCGCCGATGACCGGGAAAAGCCGGCCCTGATATCCGCCGAGGCGGACGAGGACCCCTCATGCGCGGAAATCATGCGGCTCTTCACGCGGCTCTACGGACGCTTCGCCGCCAACATCGCGGCGGCCTTTCTTCCAACCGCGGGACTGTTCCTGGCGGGAGGCATCGCCGCGAAGAACGAAGCCTGGTTTCTCCGGAAAGGGGGATTCATGGAAGCGTACTCACTGGGGTACCGGATAGTCATCCGGGACGCCCTGCGGG
>CAZGUL010000031.1:0-13708 GCA_964529055.1 uncultured Spirochaetaceae bacterium | reverse complement strand
GGTGTGGCTGACGGCGAAACGCCGGGGCTACAAGCCGGAAAACGACAGGGCGCCCACGGCCATGGAAGTCCTGATGGCGATCAAGGAAAACATCTGGGCCCTCCTGTTCCCGGCGCTGCTGCTGGTGGGCATCCGGACGGGCCTGTTCACCCCGTCGGAGGTCGGCTCCTTTGCGTGCGTGTACGCGGTGCTGGTGGGCGTCTTTTCCTACAAGGAGCTGTCACTGGAAAAATTCGTGGACACCATCTTCACGACGGTGCAGGACGTGGGGGCAATCATGTTCCTGATCGCCCTGTCCGGAATATTCGGTTACGGAATTCCATTCGACCGGGTCCCGGACGCGTTGACGAAATTCATCACCGGAATCTCGACGAACCAGTACGTCATCCTTTTCATCATCATCGCCTTCCTGATCGTTCTCGGCATGTTCATGGACGGGTCGGTCATCATCCTGCTGTTCACGCCGATACTTCTGCCTCTGGTGAAGACCGTGGGCGTCGATCCCGTGCACTTCGGCCTCATTTTCTGCACGATCATCACCATGGGGAACATGACGCCCCCGGTCGGGCTCGCGATGTACGCGGTCTGCCAGATCATGGAGTGCCCGACGACGGACTACATGCGGGAGATGGGACCCTTCATCCTCGCCATCGTGCTGGAGGTGAGCGTCCTTGTTTTCCTGCCCGACGTCGTGATGGTGCTGCCGCGGCTCCTGTTCGGATAGGGAAGGGCGCGGTCTCAGTTTCCGAACAGGCGGGCGAGAAGGATGCTGGCCTCGAAGAGGAGATAGAGGGGCGCCGCCAGCATGATCTGGGATGCCACGTCCGGCGGTGTCAGCACCGCGGCAAGGATAAGGATCAAAAGCAGCGCGTACCCGCGCGCCCGGGACAGGGTTTCCCTGCGCACGATCCCGGTCTTCGTCAGGAGCACGACCAGGACCGGAAGCTCGAACGCGGCGCCGAAGGCGGCGGTGAACG
Source organism: uncultured Spirochaetaceae bacterium (assembly GCA_964529055.1). GTDB lineage: Bacteria > Spirochaetota > Spirochaetia > DTKZ01 > DTKZ01 > JAKQWJ01. The sequence continues at coordinate 12,731 of CAZGUL010000031.1, read as the reverse complement.
AGAGGCAGAAGTCGACGTACGCCGGGAATGAAAGCGCCGCGGTGACGCCGGGTGCGGTGAAGGAAAGAAAGAAACGCAGCGCCAGCGGCAGGACCGCGAAATACGCGAAAAGGACACCGGCGGCGAAGAACACCGCACCCAGGGGCAGGAGCAGTAACAAAAGAATTTTCTCCCGGCCCCGCAGGGCGGGGAGGAGAAAAGCCGCCGCCTGGTACGCGACGAAGGGGGCGGCCAGGGCCGTGCCGGCGGTCAGCGCCATCCTGAGGTACGCGAGAAAAAGGTCCGGAGGGGCGAGAAAGATGAAGCTTCTGCCGCCGGCGGGAGCGAGGAGGGCCTCCACGAGGGGGCCCCTGAATATCCAGGAGACCACGGCGCCGAGGAGGACCGCCGTGAACGACAGGATGATGCGCCTCCGCAGTTCCGCCAGATGCTCCGTGAAGGTAAGGTCTTTTTCCGCCACGAGTTACTTTTTCTCTTCCCCGGCGGGACCGTCCTCGCCGTCCGCGTCGATTTCCTTCTGAATCCTGTTCGCGTGTTTTCTGAATTCCCGGAACGCGTTGCCCAGGGCCTTTCCGATTTCCGGCAGCCGTTTGGGTCCGAAAATCACGAGGGCAACCGCGAGAATCAGTATCAGTTCCCAGGGACCGATTCTTCCGAACATGGGACGCTCCTTTGCCTGTTTACATACTACTCGCAATCGCGGCCGGGGTAAAGAAAAAAGCGCGGGGGCCCTACCGCCAGGAAACGAAGACTTCCCCGTCCCGGCGGAACACCCGCGGTCCCTTCCCGTAGACCCTTTCCAGGACTTCCCCGGTCAGGGCCGATTCCGGAGGTCCCGCGGCGACCATCCCGCCGTCAGCGAGAATGTAGAGAATGTCCGCGGACGCGAAAACCGCCTCGGGATCGTGGGTGGTGAACAGGACGCCGATGCCCGAGCCCGCCATGCTCCGGAAGAGGGCCGCGATACGCCGCTTGTTCGCCAGGTCGAGGTGCGACGACGGCTCGTCCAGCAGAAGGAGGCGCGGCTTCTGGGCTATGGCGCGGGCGACCATCAGAAGCTGCCTTTCCCCGCCGCTCAGGGAATTGATGGAATCCTCCGCGCGAGGGGCGAGACCGGCGCGATCCAGGGCTTCCCGGGCCAGCAGCCTGTCCTCCCGTCCCGGCATCTCCAGCGGCCGCAGGTGGGGCGCGCGGCCGAGGAGGACGTATTCCTCCAGGGAGTATTCGAAGGGAATGTGCTCCGACTGGGGGACGAAACCGAGGAGCCGCCCGAGTTCGCGGCGGGCATACTGGGAGATGTCCCTGCCACCGGCGAACACGGCCCCCTCCCGCGGGCGGAGGCGTCCGGAGGCAAGGTCCAGCAGGGTGGATTTCCCCGCGCCGTTGGGGCCGAGAACCGCGGTCACCGATCCCTCCTTCGCCGCGAGCGTGACCATCCGCACGGCGGGAACCGTCCTTCCGGGGTACGCGTACGAGACGTTCCGCATGTCCAGGATTGTCCGGGGATTCTCAGCCATGCCGGTCCGACGTCCTTACGCCCTTTTTCATGAAAACGAGGAGAAAGAAAGCCGCGCCGAAGAACGAGGCCGGAATGCCCACCGGAATTTCCCCGGCCAGCAGGGTCCGGGCCAGATTGTCGCAGGCCAGCGCGAAGAGCGCTCCCAGCAGCATCGCCGCGGGAATGGAGTGCCTGCCGTCGGTCCGGAAGAGCCTTCGGGCCAGGTGCGGAACGATGAGCCCGATCCAGCCCACCAGACCGCATACCGAGATGACCGCCGCGACGGGAATCGTAACCGCGAAGAGGAGCAGCAGCCTTTCCCTTCCCGGAGAGGCTCCCAGGGAACGGGCCACCCTGCTGTCCAGGGACAGCACGTTGAGTCTCCACCGCATCAGGAACATCACCAGGAGCCCGGCTGCCCCGGCGGGCAGGATGCCCAGGAAGTCCCTCCACGTGACGGCCCAGAGTCCTCCCAGCAGCCAGAAAGTTATGTCCGGAAGCTGGTTCAGCGGGTCGGCGGTGAATTTCAGGAAACCCAGGCCGGCTGTGAACAGGGCGGAAACCGCGATTCCCGCCAGCAGCAGCCGGAGAAGCCATCCGCCGTACCGGATCCTGCGGGCCGTCCCGTAGGAAACCGCCAGTCCGAGAAGCGCGAAACCGGAGGCGCAAATCTGGACCGCCCCGCGGGAGCCGCCGAGGGTCACGATGGCGAGGGCGGCCCCGAAGGCCGCTCCCTGGGACACTCCGAGAAATCCCGGTTCCACCAGGGGATTGGAGAACAGCATTTGGAACACGGCGCCGCCGCCGGCGAGCACGGCTCCCAGAAGAAGGGCGGTGAGCACCCGGGGCAGTCTTATGTCCATGACGAGTCTGCCGGCCAGGGGATCGGAAAGAATCGAGGCGGGGCCTATGAAGCCGGGCCGCGGGTAGCGGCCCAGAAGAAGCGAAGCGGCCGCCGCGGCGACGGTCATCGCCGCGAGAAGGGCGAGCGCGGAGGCGGGCGGCAGCCGGCCTTTCAGGGAAGGTCCCCCTGCAGGCGGGTCAGTATCTCCGAACGGACCACCGCCTCCGGGATCCGGTACAGGAAATTGAAAAACTCGACGGTTTCCCCGGCGGCATCGAAGGGCGGGAACAGCCCTGGATGCAGACGTCCTGCGAGCCAGCGGAGTCCCAGCACCCAGCGCGGGTCCGGCTGGTCCCATGTGTAATAGTCGCCGGCGAAGGCAAGGAGCCTGTTGTCCCGCACGGCTTTAAGCCTCCGCCAGGACCTGTCCTCTTTCAGGCGCGCCGTCGTTTCCCGCGTGTCTTCGGAATAGGAAACGACCAGGATGAAATCCGGGTCCCATGCGGCGATCTGCTCGAATCCGACCCTGTTCCATCCGCGGACGCCGGATGCGTCCTTCCAGACCGGGACGCCGCCCGCCATTTCGACCAGAATCGTCTGCATCCAGTCCGCGGGCGGCACCCTGAAGCTCCGGCTGCCCCCCTGGTCCGAGGAATACACCACCAGGACCCGGGGCTTCTGCCCCGGCGCCAGGGACATCGTCCGGGAGGTGACCCCGCCGGCCTTTCGGGCGAAGTACGCGGCGAGCTCCTCCGCCCGCGCGGAATTGCCGAAAAGTTTTCCCAGAACCGCCAGGTCGGCGGGATAGCTTTCGGGGGTTTCGAAATCGATGTAGACGGCCGGGATTCCGAGAGGCTCCAGCGCCCTGCCGAGGACGGTCGCCGAGGATTTCAGGACCACCGCGTCCGGGCGCAGCGCCGCGATCTGCTCGGGGCCGACGTTGTCCGCCAGGACGGCCTTGTCCGCGTACCGCGGGTCCGCCAGGGGAAGAAAATTGCCGAAACCCTGGTTGATGACGCCGATGCCGACCATCCGTTCCGCCGCTTCCGGGAAAAGGTACAGGGCGTCGGCGGTTATGAAAACGCTTTTCCCCGCGGTGACGATCCGCCGGGGCGGTCCGCCGCCTGTTTCCGTCCCCCGGGGACCGTCCGCCCCGAAAAGGGCGGCGCCGAAAAAGAGAAGCAGAAGGCCCGCAGATCCGCAACAACGCCTTTTCCCCATTCCGCGCTTCATCGTGGGACCATGCTAAACCGGAGACTTTAAGTTGTCAATGAAACGTGATTTGATGATATTTGAAGCCGGAGGCGAAAAATGAAATGCAATGTGGGTAAGCGGGACAGAATGATCCGGATCTTCGTCGCTGCGCTGTTCGTTGTCCTCATCGCGGCCGGGGCGGTGCAGGGGACGGCGGCCGTGATACTCGGGATACTCGCCGCGGTTCTTCTCGTCACGAGCATCGTCAGGTTCTGTGCGCTGTATGTTCCCCTCAAAATCGATACGACTGAAAAGAAGTAGCATCTCCCCGGGCCCCCCGCCTTCCGGCGGGGCCCGGCGGCTACGGGCGTTTGCCTTCCACGGTCACGAGAAAGGAATACTTCAGGCCGTCGCCGATGAAGCTGAAACGGACGCTTGTCGACTCCTCGGGCCTCTGCCATTCGGCGCTGAGGACCTCGTAGCCGGTGTGGGCCGCGGCTGCGGGATCGGCGAACTCCGTTAGGCCCTGGGTCGTCCTGTCCGGCGGTCCGTACAGTTTCCGATACCGTTCGATGAGGTAATCCGCCGCTGCCCGGCACTGGTCGAATTTCCCCCGGGAGATTTCATCCTCATAAGCGTTGAAGACGTACCACGCGAGCTTTTTGTCCCGGAACGCGTAGGTCCATTCCCCCGGGAGACCCTCGACGGTTTCCCTGTGCCGGTATTCGCCGGACACCCGGAGGTCGGTCCCGGGATGCAGGGTCTTGAAGGACGCCAGGGACATGCCCACGCTGACGTGGCCGTCCGCCGGCCCTTCCGCTTCGTCGGTGCAGGAAGAAAAAACGAAGGCTGCGAGAAGGAGGCATGTAAAAACGGCCGCGTTCCCGCGGCGGGACTGAACGATTTTTTTCATATGTGTTTCATTTATTTATCGGAATGGACCGTCACAGGGTAGAGAGAAAAAACCCGGCTGTCAAGCCGGGGGAAAATTCTGCTATAATCGTCCCATGGGTCTCCTCATCGTGTACACCGGAAACGGAAAAGGCAAAACGACGGCCGCCCTCGGCCTGGTTTTCCGCGCCCTGGGGCACGGGTGGAGGACCGCGTTCCTCCAGTTCATCAAGGGCGACCGCGGAACCGGCGAGGCGCGTTTCGCCGGGGGGCTCTCCGGTCTGCTGGATTTCCGGACCCTGGGACGGGGCTTCGTGCTGCCGGGCAGGGAACGCGAAAAGGACCGGGACGCCGCGCTGTCCGCCTGGGAACAGGCCCGGGATGCCGTCCTGTCCGGCCGCTTCCGCCTGGTTGTCCTGGACGAGTTCACCTACCTTTTCAGATACGGGTTTCTGGAAGTCGGCGAAGCCCTGCGGGTATTCCGCGAAAGGCCGGAAAACGTCCATGTGGTCGTCACGGGAAGGGGCGCTCCGCAGGAACTCGTCGACGCCGCCGACCTGGTGACCCGGATGGACGAGGTCAAACATCCCCTGTCCGCGGGAACAAGGGCCCAGGAAGGAATCGAATTCTGATTTTCCGTATGGAATAAATATCTGGAAATTCCTATACTACATCCCGCACCGGTATGAAAGCGAACAAACGCGACGTCGTCGGCAAAACACTGTTTCCCGCGGGACTCCTTCTTGAGGGCGAGCCGTGCCTCGTCGTGGGCGGGGGAAAGGTGGCGGCCGCGAAAATCGGAAATCTGCTCGAAGCGGGCGCCCGGGTGACGGTGCTGAGCCCCGAACTCGGCGGGGAGACCTCACGGCTGCACGCGGAGGGCAGGATCGGGCATCTGAAGAAGACCTTCGCCCCGGGGGACACGGAAGGCTATGTTCTCGTGTACGCCGCGACGTCGGAGGCCGAAGTCAACATCGCTGTGGTCCGGGAATGCCGCGCCGGAGGCCGCCTGGTCTGCGCGGTGGACGGCAACTGGCCCGAGGGCAGCTTCGTGACCCCCGCCGTCATCCGGCGGGGCAACATCACCGTATCGGTTTCCTCCGGGGGACGCTCGTGCCGCAGGTCGAAACTCGTCAAGGCGAACATCGCCCGGCACCTGGACACGGTGGAAACGGCGGACCTCCTGGTTCTCGGCGCGAGCCATCTGGAACTGGACCTGGCGAAGCGGGAGCTTTTTCATTTCGACGCCGGCAGGACCGCCGCCGCGGAACGCCAGCTTTCCCGGATCTGGGGAATCCACGAATTTTTCATCCTGACCACCTGCAACAGGACGGAACTCTGGGCCGTCGCGGGCCCTGACCCGGCCCTGCGGGAACTGCTGCCGAAGATCATGGGAATGGACGCCCTCTCCGAAACTGAAAGATACCTGAAGGAAGGCGAGGCGGCCTTTCACCACACCTCGCTTCTGACCGCGGGGCTTTTTTCCCAGACCCCCGGGGAAAACCACATCGTGGCCCAGGTGAAGGATGCCCTCGCCGCGGCGGCGGGGAGCGGGGCCGCGGGGGCCATCATGCAGGAGTGGGTGTCCAAGGTCCTGCACGTCTCCAAGCACATCCGGAGCGTCGCGCTGCCGATCCTGAAGGGTTTCGAGATCGAGGACCTGGTTTTCGATTTCGCCCGGGAAGCTCTGGGCGAACTGCCGGAGGAAGTCCTCGTCGTCGGCGCCGGAGAGATAGGCCGAAGCGTCGCCGCAGCGGCGGAGAAACGCGGCCTCTCCTGCCTGTGGTGCTACCACCGGAACCGTCCCGATCCGGAGTCCCTGGGCCTGCGCCGCTCCCGGCTCGTTCCGTTCGAAGACATGGAGGCGGCCGTCGCCGGGGCGCGGCTTTCCGTGTTCGCCACGTCCAGCAGGCAGCCCCTGCTGACCGCGGACCATGCCCCCCTCCTGGGGGCCGATGCGGCGGACGGCGTGTGCGGGACGGGCAGGGTCATCCTGGACCTGTCCCTGCCGCGGAACGTGGACCCCGCGATAAGGGACCGCGCGCCGGGGGTCGTGACGGCGGACCTGGACGACCTGAAGCACTGGTACCGCCGCCGGCTCGCGGACATGGATACCATCCTTTCCCTGAGCGGCGACATCGTTCGGGAACACAAGGAAGACTATGCCAAAATCATCGAGAGTTTTCAGGGCTGGAACCCGGGGCAGTAGGCTCGCGCTGACCCAGACCCGCGGGGCCCTGGAACGCATCGCCGCCCTGGTGAACTCAGGGTCCGGCGAAGGCGTCGCGTTCGAGGAGATCGTCTGTTCGAGCCCCGGCGACCGGGACAGGGACCTGGACCTTGCGGCGAGCCCGGACGATTTTTTCTGCCGCGATCTGGACGACGCCGTCCGGGACGGGGCCGTCGATCTGGCGGTCCATTCCGCGAAGGACATTCCCGGGGAGCCCTCCGACGGGCTCGATTTCGTCTGGCTGCCCTGGAGGGAGGACCGCCGGGACGTCCTCGTGTGCCGCAGGGGCGAAAGTCCCGGGAGCCTCCCGCCGGGGGCCCGCATCGGGGTGAGCTCCCCGCGGCGGATCGAGTACTGCCGCCGGTTCCACCCCGGCTGCGTTCCCGTTTCAATCCGGGGAAACGTGGAAGAGCGGATCGCCCTGCTCGACGAAGGCCTCTACGACATGGTCATTCTCGCGGCAGCCGGAATCGCCCGGCTCGGCCTGGAGGACCGGATCACCGCCCATATCCCGGAAGCCGACCTCACGCCGCCGGAAGCCCAGGGCGTTCTGGCCCTGACGTTCCGCAGGGGAGACCCGGCCCTGACGGAGATCCGCAAGCTCTTCGTGAAGCCCGTCGTTTTCGCCGGCGCCGGAATTTCCCGGGGCGACCTCACCCTGGATGTCCGCGACGCCCTCGCCCGCTGCGACCTCTGCCTGTACGACGCGCTGATGGACACGGCCGCCCTGCGGTTCCTTCCCGCCGGGGCCGAAGCGGTTCCGGTGGGAAAGAGGTCCGGCGACCATTCGGTGCCCCAGGAGGACATCAACACCCTCATCCTGCGCCACGCCCGGCGGGGAAGGATGGTCGTCCGGCTGAAGGGGGGGGACCCCGGAGTGTTCGACCGCCTGGCCGAGGAGGTCGATGCCGTCGAAGGTCTCCGCCTGCCGTACCGGGTCCTGCCGGGGGTCAGTTCCTTCCAGGCCGCGGCGGCGGAATGGGGCATCCTGCTGACCCGGCGCGGCGTATCCCGCGGGTTCACCGTCGTCACTCCCCGCCGGGAGGGGGGAGGGTCGGCGGACATCGGCCGGGGCGAGCGGGCCGCCCTTCCCGTCGTCGTTTACATGGGGACGGAAAAAACGGAAGAAATCTGCCGGAGCCTGATCGGGGAAGGCCGGGCAGCGGACGAGCCGGCGGCTGCCCTGTTCGGGATCGGTTCGCCGGGCGGGTTCGCGCTGAGGTCCACCCTGGCGGAACTCCCGGCCGCAGTCCGCGCCGCGCGGGAGAAGGACGGAAACGCGGCGGTTCCCCCGGGACTTCTCGTCGTCGGCGCCCCCGCCGCCTTCGGCTGGACGAACCACGGCCTCCTCGGGGGCAGGAGAATCCTCGTCACCGCCAGCGGGGCGCTGCAGGACAAGGCCGCCGCGGCGGCGCGGGACCTGGGCGGCACGGCGATCGGCCTGCCGCTGGTCGACCTTGTCCGCGAGCGGGACGTTTCCTGGGCGGAAGAACTCGGGAGAAGCGACTGGGTCGTCGTGACGTCCCCGACGGCGGCGCGGTTTTTCCTGGAAGCCCTCCGGGAATGCCGCACGGACCATCGGGGGCTGCCCCGGATCATGACCCCCGGCAGGGAGACGGCACGGGAACTCGAGAAGGCGGGCCTCTACCCCGACATCGTCCCCGGCGGGGATTTCAGCGCCGCGTCGATGCTCGCCGCCGCGGCAGGGTCGGCGGCGGGCGGGGAAGCAGGCACCGCGGCGGCCGGGGAAGGCCTCGCGGCGGTTTTCTCAGGCAGGCGGGTGCTCCGGCTCCGGTCCGACCGGGCCGCTGACACGGTTGCCGAAACCCTGAGGGCCGCGGGCGCCCGGGTGGACGACGTCGTCCTGTACAGGAACGTTCCGCTGCGTCCGGATTCGCTTCCGGATTTCGACACCGTTTTCTTCGCCAGCGCCTCGGCCGCGGAGGCCTTCGCCGCCGCGTGGGGCGTTTCGGCCCTCGCGGGCAGGGAAATCCTGGCCATCGGGAAGCCGACGGAAAAAGCCCTCCGCGGTCTCGGCGCCGGGGAGGTCCTCGTAAGCCCCGAGGCGACCGTGGACGGCGCGATCCTCTTTCTCGCCGCCCGGGAGCTCCGGCGGCGGCTCGGACTGGAAACGTAACCGGGAAACCAGCGCCGGGCGCTGCGGATTAAAAGTGCCGGGTGCGCCGGGCGCCGCGCGCGAAAATCGCCGGGCGCTTGGCAAAAAACCGGATTCGGCTAAAATAGAGTGAGATAAGGAGACCTTCAATGCAGGCATTTCCCTTCGTTCGGATGCGGCGGCTGCGGCAGAATCCTCAAGTCCGGAAAATGTTCGACGCCCCCCTGCCGGGGCCGGAAAAATTTCTGTGGCCCGTCTTCGTCGTCCCGGGCGAGAAAAAGCGCGTTCCCATCGACGCCATGCCCGGGCAGGACCGGCTTTCGGCGGACGAACTGCTCCGCGACCTGGAAGGGGTCGCGAAGATGGGAGTCGGCGGCATCCTGGTTTTCGGCGTCCCCGGGGACGGGGGAAAGGACTCCGCGGGAACGGGGGCCTGCCGTCAGGACGGCGTCGTCCAGAAAACCTGCCGGGAGGTGAAGAAGAACTTTCCCGGCCTCATCGTCGCGACCGACGTGTGCCTGTGCGCCTACACGGACCACGGCCACTGCGGATCACTGGACCCCCGGGGCGACGTGGACAACGACAAGACCCTGGACATGCTGATGAAGACCGCGGTGTCCCACGCCGAGAGCGAGGCGGACTGGGTGGCCCCCAGCGCGATGATGGACGGCCAGGTCCAGGCCATCCGGCGGGCCCTGGATTCCCGGGGATTCACGAACACGGTGCTGATGAGCTACTCGTCCAAGTTCGCCTCGGCGATGTACGGCCCCTTCCGGGAAGCCGAAAATTCCGCCCCGGGCAAGGGCGACCGCAAGGGTTACCAGGCCTCGTACGGGAGCCTCAGCCAGGCCCTCCGGGAGTCCCGCCTCGACGAGGAGGAGGGGGCGGACATCCTGATGGTGAAGCCGGCGCTCTTTTACCTGGACGTCATCGCCCGGCTCCGGGAACGGACCCTGCTGCCCCTGGCCGCATACAACGTTTCCGGCGAGTACTCCATGCTTCACGCCTCGGCCCGGCAGGGCTGGGGCGACCTGAAAGCGATGGTGAGGGAATCCACCGCCGCCCTGGCCCGGGCCGGCACGGACATTTTCATCTCCTACTGGGCGAAAAACTACGACGAGTATTTCGGAGGCGCGGTATGAGCACATCGGCCCACCTGTTCGAAAGGGCGTGCAAGGTGATTCCCGGCGGCGTCAACAGTCCCGTCCGGGCCTTCAAGGCCGTCGGGGGCCACCCGGTTTACATCGAAAGCGCCGCGGGCTGCAGGATGAAAACCGTCGACGGCCGGGAGCTCGTGGATTTTGTCAATTCCTGGGGGCCCCTGATCCTCGGCCATGCGGACCCGGACGTCGTCGCTGCGGTGCGGGAGGCCGCCGGCCGGGGCACGAGCTACGGGGCCAACCACGAGGGGGAAGTCCGGATGGCCGAACTTCTGACCTCCCTCGTGCCGGCGATGGACATGGTGCGCCTGGTCAACAGCGGAACCGAGGCGACGATGACGGCCCTGCGCCTCGCCCGGGGCTTCACGGGCCGGAACAGGATCGTCAAATTCGACGGCTGCTATCACGGCCACGCGGATTACCTTCTCGTTTCCGCGGGGAGCGGACTCCTGACGGGGGGCATCGGGTCATCCGCGGGGGTTTCCGACGATGTCGTCAGGGACGTTTTCGTTCTGCCGTACAACGACTCCGCCGCGGCGGAGGAGCTCTTCGCCGCCCGGGGCGGGGAAATAGCGGCGGTCATCGTGGAACCCGTCGCGGGCAACATGGGCCTGGTGGAGCCCGTCCCGGGTTTCCTGAAAACCCTGCGGGACCTGACCGCCGCGTCGGGAAGCCTTCTCATCTTCGACGAGGTGATCACCGGCTTCAGGACGGGACTTTCGGCGTACGCCACGTTCTGCGGAATCGCTCCGGACCTCCTCTGCCTGGGCAAGATCATCGGAGGCGGACTTCCGATCGGGGCGGTGGGCGGTGCGAAGAGGATCATGGAAAAGCTCGCGCCCCTCGGACCGGTGTACCAGGCCGGGACCCTGAGCGGCAATCCCGTGGCGGTTGCGGCCGGCATCGCCGTCATCGAAAAACTCGGGCGGACGGACCCGTACGGCCGGCTGGAAGCCTGCGCCCGGCGGATAGAGGAAAGCCTCAACCGGTTCGCGGAGGAGAAGGGCTTCGATTTCCACATCGCCCGGACCGCCGGCATGTTCACCCCGTTTTTCCGGAAAAAAAGGATCGTGAACCTGGCGGACGGCAGGGAGTGCGACACCGCCCGTTACGGTGTGTTTTTCCGGGGAATGCTCGACCGGGGCTGGTACCTTCCGCCTTCGCAGTACGAGCTCTGTTTCACCTCCGCGGCGATGGGCGACAGGGAGATCGACGGTTTCATTGCGGCGGCGGAAGAATCCCTGGCGGAGGCCTGCGAAAGCGTATGAGGTTTCTGCACGCCGCGGACCTCCATCTCTCGGTTTCGGAAAAGGACTATTCCCTGGGCGTGCTTGACGAGATCCTGGGGATCGCGGCCCGGGAAAAATGCGGGGCCCTTCTGCTTGCCGGCGACGTCTTCGATTCCTGCCCGGACATGGAGTCCCTGCGCGGCGAATTCCGGAACCGCCTCGAGACGCTCCCCGCGGAATGCCGGGTGTTCTTCATCCCGGGAAACCACGAGGAACTCCGGGGCGGCAAAAAATCCGTCGATGCCCTGGACTTCGGCAGGGCCCTGACCGTTACGGCGCTGCCCTTCCAGCTCGACGTCCTGTCCCCGGAGGCGGAGCTCCTGTCCCTCCGGTTCCGGCGGGACTACTCGGACTACCGTGACTGGAAGGTGCCGCCGAAAAAAAAGCCCCTCCGCATCCTTCTCGCCCACGGAATCGTTCCCGGCGTCGTCTACACGGGGCCCGAGGAGGATTCCCCGGCGGGGGTCATCGATCCGGATCTTTTCGCGTTTTTCGAAATCGACCTCGCGGCCCTGGGTCACATCCACGCGGGATCGGTGTCCCGTTTCGGGGATGCCGTCGCGGCGTATCCCGGCTCGGCGCGGGTCTGGCGGGAGGGCGAAACCGGCCCGCGGCAGGTTTTCCTGGGGTCCACCGAAGCGATCCCTCCGCGCCTCGAAGCCGTGACTCTGGCGTCGGCGGGACGATTCTTTCCGCTGACGGTCGCCGCGGGACTGGACGGCAGGCCCCGGCTGCCGGAAAATTCCGCGAAACCGGGAAAAGCCGACTGGGTGCGGCTCGAGATTTCCGGCGTCGTGGAGGACGAAAAGCCGGTCCTCGAGTCGATGAGGAAAATCGCGGCGGAGCTGGAAAAATCCTGCCGCCGGGTCACGACCGACGCCGGAAATCTGGAAGTCCTGGCGGGGATTTCCTCCCATCCCCTGGCCCGGGAATTCCTGAAACGCTGGGAGTCCCTGGCGGCGGACGCCGACCCCGATGAGGCCGCCGCCCTCCTGCTGGCCCGTTGGAAGGGGCTGTCCGCGCTGAAAAACGTTCTGGAGAGCCGCAGATGATCCGGAATCTCCACATCGAAAGCTTCGGCAAGTTCCGGGACCGGTCCTTCGATTTCGGGCCCGTCACTCTCTTCGTCGGCCGCAACGAGGCGGGAAAGACCACCCTTTTCGATGCGGTCTTCGACCGGCTCTGCTCCCCGAAGGGAACCACCGATCCGGGGAAGAGGCTGAAGGCCCGGTACGGCGCGGACCGGCGGGCGCGCCTCGAATTCGACGGGGAGGAAACCCCGATCCCCGCGGCGGATTTCCTCAATCTTTTCGCGATCCGCTCGGGGGACGTGACACTGGAGATCGATTCCAATTCGGAGTGGATGAACCGGGTGAAGGCGGGTCTTTTTTCCGGCGGCGTCGACCCGGACGAGGCGGCGGGAAAACTCGAAGGCGAACTGACGAGCCGGGCGAAGGGCAGTCTGGGCGCGGAGGCGGCGGCCCTGGATGCGAATCTGAAAGGTTTCCG
>CAZGUL010000030.1:0-13798 GCA_964529055.1 uncultured Spirochaetaceae bacterium | reverse complement strand
GGCCCTCATCTCCGTGATGTTCCAGTACACCCCGGTGGAAACGTCCGGGGAAGCCGGCCCGGGCATCCCCGGCGAATGGACGCGGCGGATCACGAAAGCCGAGTACGACACGACCCTGGAGCTGCTGGACCGGTTAGGCATCGAGGAAGGTTTCCTCCAGGATCCGCCGGGAAACGAAAACCTGGTCCCCGATTTCTCCCGCCCCGATTCCTTCCCCGAAGACCTGGCTGTCCCGGTCTGGTTTCACCGGGGAACAAAATGAAGCGCCGCCCGCGGGTCATCGCCCCGCTTCTGGCGGCCGCTCTCATCGCGGGCTGCGCGTCAATCGCGAAACCCCGCGAAGGGGCGTCGGTCCCTCCCCACCTTTCGGGTAAAATCATGGTGGAGGAACTCGTCCTCGCGCTCCGGGCTTCCGACCGGGTGACGGACGATTTCCTCCGTTTTTCTCTGCTGGACCGCATCATCGACACCGCGGCTGAAGCGGATTTGAAACGGGAAGCCTCCGAGATACTGTCCTTCGCCGACGGGATCCTTCGGCGCAACAGCGGCCGGGAATGGTTCGAGGAGTACAGCATCGTATCCGCGAAACGCCGCCTGGTCCTGGGCAAACCGGCGGAGGCGGAGCGTCTTCTCTCCGAAAGTCTCGAGCGCATCCAGGCCCTTGCCGACAACAGGCGCAAACGCTTTCTTCTGGAAGAAATGATCGGCACCTGCCTCCTCGGCGGGGAACTTTTTCAGCCCCTGCTCCGCAGGACCATCGACGCGGTCCTCGTTCTCGACGACCCGCTGGTCAAAACGGAGCTCCTGGCCGAATCGGCGAAGCGGCTTTTCGGCCGCGGCCTGGTGAAGGACACGCAGGACCTTCTGCAGCTGACCCTGTCCCAGGTCGGGAGTCTCGGCAGTCCGTGGGACAAGGCGGTCATCTTTTCCCGGATCGCCCTGGTTTACCGGTCCCTGAAGACCGAGACCCGTGTCCGGGAATACGCGGCCCGGGCGGTCCGCGAAATCGAATCGGTCCAGGTCATCATCCGCACCGAGCAGGAAGCGGCGCAGGTCGGAACGGTGGCCGAAAACCTGGCAAGGCTCTCCCTCGCCGGCGACGCTTTCCGGGTCGCGGAAACGATAGAATACCCGTGGATCTTCGCGGAAACCCTGTGCCGCATGGGCATCATCGCGGGAGACAATTTCATCGACCGCGCGTACGAGGCCGCGGCCGCGATTGCCGACGACGCCCGGCGGCTTTCCACCCTTTTCCAGCTCGACCTTCTCCTGGTGGAGGCCGGCCGGGCCGGAGACGTCGAGGGGAGTCTCGTTCTGCGGGAGGCGGAACTCTCCTCGGTGCGTTCGCTTTCGGCGGCAGAAAGTTACGTTTCCCGTCTCGCCCGGCTCTACGCGGCCGCGGGCGATACGGACTCCGCCCTCGCCCAGGCCCGCACCCTGCGGGACGGTTACAACCGTGCGGCCGCCCTGATCGGCATCTCCCGGACGCTGCTGGAAAAACGAAAAATTCCGGAGGCGTACGCGATCCTTGATGAAAGCTATTCCCTGGCGGAAACCGCGAGCCGTTCGCGGGACCGGCTCTTCCAGGACATTTCCGGATTCTACCTTGCGGCAGGCGACCACCCCCGGGCCGCCGCCGCGGCGATGAGGATAACGGAGCCGTATCCGTTCGCGGCGGCCGTCGCGGACATTTCCCGCTATCTCCTGCGAAGCGGGGAAAGGCTCGACGCCGAATCGCGGCGTCTTTTCGGGAATTTTTTCGCCGGCGGCTAATCCGGGCCGATGGCGGTGCCGACGAAGGATCCGCCCGTCAGCAGGGCCCGCATGTTCGCCAGGTCCTTTCCCGCCGCGACGATCACCTTCAGGCCGAGTTCCTGGGCCCTGCGGGTCGCCACCGGATCGAAGGGAAGGTTCTTTCCCGGCGCCCATTCTTCGCCCACGATTTTGCGGAAACCGGTCCAGTCGATCGCGTCGATGGGTTTCGCGGAGGGATCGAGCTTCGGATCGGCGGTGAAAACCTTGCTGATGTTGGAAAGATTGATGACGGTGTCGGCGCCGAACTTTTCCGCGAGAAGGACCGCGTCGAAATCGGACGAAAAACCGGGCTTCCAGCCCGCGGCGATCATGACCCGTCCCGGAAAGCCGCCTTCCGCGGTGGGGTCCGTCACCAGGGGCTGGCGGCATTCATCGGCGAAAATCCCCCGGAGCAGTTCCCCGTTGAGCCGCGTCGCCGCTATCCCGATCCAGTCCTGGACGTCGTTGTCCGGATGATCCGCGATCTGGCGGTATGCCGCCTGGTATCTGCGGGCGGGGCCTCCGCCGCCGACCACAAGAATAAGTTTGCGGGAAGAATCCTCCCGGAGATAATCCCTCACCAGGAGGCGCAACCCCCGCAGGTATTCCGCATCCACCGCATCGGGAGCGACGATCGAACCTCCCAGGGAAATGACCTTTATCATAGGCGGCAGTATAGCAGAGTTTTTTCCGGAAGGAAAAGCTCCGGGAGGATTTTCCCGCCCGATTTTTCTTTTTGCGCTTTGATGAGTATATTATTTCCATGAGTTCCGATATCTCCGAAATTCTCGGGGAATGGCCCTACGACCAGGACCGGACCCTGCGCATCATCATCGCGGCCGACGGGCGGAGCGTTCTGCAGGTCCGCCTGCCGCTGGGGATGGAACAGTACGAACTCGACGGCCGTCCCGACGGGGCAAAGCCATACGGCCGCGACACCGTGCTCGACGAATTCGAAACCCGGCTTCAGGACCACATCAGGGAAAACGGAAGCGACAGCGGCTTCACCCTGAGCCACGACGACTTCACCCAGCTTCAGAACGAGGGAATTCTTTTCTACTACCGGTACCTGATGCTTTTCCAGATAAGCGACTTCGAGAAGGTGGCCAGGGACACGGAACACAACCTCCGCATCGCGGCCCTTGTGGACAAGTACTCCTCCAGCGAGGAGGACCGGGTCGCCCTGCTTCAGTACAAACCGTACATGATCCGGATGAACTCCGTTTCCCGCTCCATGCTTCTGGTCCAGAAAAAGGAAAACGCCGAAGCCCGCGGCGTGCTGAAGAAGGCCATCGACGAGATCAAATCCTTATCGGAAATTGACTCCCCCGCTTTTCAGTTCGAGAAAATCCGCTCCATTAACTACATGAAGACCGCCCTGAAACAGATCGAGAACCAGGGGGAGAATCCCGCGGAGGAATTGAAGCTGGAACTGGAACGGGCCGTTCAGGAAGAAAATTACGAAAAAGCCGCGGAGCTGCGGGACCGCCTCCAGGGAATGCAGTGAATCCGTATGAATTATCACTGTTATAACACCTGCCCCTTGACGAAAGCCCGGAAGGGTGGTTGAATAGCATACAGCGCAATGAACGGGAAACTTCTGGATTCGGAAAACGTCGTCGAACTCGCCGCTTCGGAAAAATACGCGGCGATACGGGAAGTCATCTTTCGGGCACCCACCTTCCGGGATCTCGCGGACATAAACCTTTTCGAAAAATCCGTCATGGAACGGGAATCCATCGGCAGCACCGGTCTCGGGCACGGCGTAGCCTTCGCCCACGGCAAACTGACGGAAGTCCCGCACATGAAAGTCGCCCTCGGCATTTCCCGGCAGGGAATAGACTTCCAATCCGTCGACGGCGGTCCGGTCCATCTTCTGTTCGTCGTCGCGACCCGCCCGGACATGCACATCGATTATCTGGAATGCCTCTCCACCCTGGCGCGGATGGCTCGCAGCGATGGTTTCCGGGAGGACATCCTGTCCTGCTGCCGGGAAGAGGACGTGGAATACAAGCTCAGCGAAAACTTCCTCCGGATCCGCGGCTGCGTGGAAACAGCCTGAACCCGCCTCCGTCCCCGTGTTGATTTTCCCCGCTTCATACTGTACTTTACGGCTATGAATAAGAAAACCGTCCCGTTCAGCCGCGAGTTCGCCGAGGATCTCGCGAAAAAGCACCCCACTCCGTTTTACGTTTACGACGAGAAGGCGATCCGGGGGAAGGCCCGGGAATTTCTTTCCGCCTTCTCGTGGGTTCCCGGAGGATTCAGGAATTATTTCGCGGTCAAGGCCCTGCCGAATCCGCACATCCTGAAAATTCTGCGGGAAGAAGGCATGGGCGCCGACTGCAGCTCCCTGCCCGAACTCATTCTCGCGGAAAAGGCCGGACTCCCCGGCGAAGACATCATGTTCACCTCCAACGACACGCCCGCGGCCGAGTTCGTCAAGGCGAAGGAACTCGGGGCGATCATCAATCTGGACGACCTGTCCCACCTGGATTTTCTGGCGGAGCACGCGGGGATCCCCCGCCTGATCTGCATGCGCTACAACCCGGGCCCGCTCAAGGAAGGCAACGCGATCATCGGGAAGCCGGAAGAGGCGAAATACGGTTTTACCCGGCCGCAGATTCTGGAAGGCTACGCCCGGGCGAAAAAATTGGGGGCCGAAAGGTTCGGCCTGCACACGATGGTGGCCTCCAACGAGCTCAACCCCGACTACTTCGTCGAAACCGCGGTCATTCTTTTCGAGCTTGCGGTGGAAATCCGGAAAACAACGGGGGTCAGGATCGAGTTCGTAAACCTGGGCGGGGGCGTCGGCATTCCCTACAGGCTCGATGCTGTCCCGGTCGATCTTTTCCGCGTCTCCGAAGGAATCCGGAAAGCCTATGAGCGGATCATCGTCAAAAACGACCTGCATCCGATGCGCATCGTCACCGAAAACGGCCGCTGCGTGACGGGCCCCTACGGGTATCTGGTTTCCCGGGCCATCCATGAAAAGAACATCTACAAGCGGTACATCGGCCTGGACGCCTGCATGGCAAACCTGATGCGTCCCGGCATGTACGGGGCCTATCACCACATAACCGTGCTGGGAAAGGAGAACGCCCAGGCCGCCGAAACCTACGACGTCACGGGCAGCCTGTGTGAAAACAACGACAAATTCGCCGTCGACCGCAGGCTGCCGCGGGTCGATTCCGGAGACCTCCTGGTCATCCACGACTCGGGGGCCCACGGCCACGCCATGGGTTTCAACTACAACGGGAAATTGCGCTGCGGGGAATTGTTGTTGCGGGAAGATGGTTCGGTAAAATTGATCAGGCGGGCGGAAACCGTGCAGGATTATTTCGCGACGCTGGATTTCGGGGACCTGTGATCCTTATTCCCTCGGCCCGGCAACGGGCCGCGAATTCATCCGTAAAATCCGCCCCGTCCAGAAGGACGTAACGGCCGCCGGCGACACGCGGCGGGTTCCCGGCCAGGGCGGCGATCTTTTTCGCCGTTCCCGGGCCGCCGCAGTCCAGGACGATCCCGGAAAAAACTTCGGCCCCCGGGGCATCCCTGTGCCAGGACTCGATATCGGCCGCCAGCCCCGGCGGAACAGCTCCGGCCGACAGATCCTCCAGGACGAAAAGAAGGGCATCCGCGGGAAAACCTTCCGCGGCGGCCCGGGCGACGGACCGGGGGGTGATCCGGAAAACGCGGCCGCCCTCCGGAGCCGCCGGGTTCTCCTCGCACATGAGGCGGAGTTTCCTCTCCACCGAGGGGTCCGGCCGCATCGGGACGATCCGTCCGTTTCTCCGGATGCTGACCCTTCCGCCGGTCACAGTATCCGGCGCTCCGCGCCGGCCGTCCAGGAGCCAGGCTCCTACCGGCGACACGGCGAACACGGTCTCGCCGTCCGCTTTCCCGATCCTGAGTCCCCCCAGGGGAAGAAGATAATCGAAAAGCCAGGCTTCCACCGCGGCCCTCATCCGGTCCGCCGCGGCGTCGCGGGGCGTATCTTCCGCCTGCAGAAAGGGGTTCTCCCGCCAGGCGGTGTATTCCGTCACATCCTCCGTTGAAAATATTTTTCCGCCGCCAATGAGTTTTCGGAGAATGTCCCGTGTTTCCCGCATCCGCGGATCTCCGGAAATCTTCCTTTCCCGGTCTTCCGCGACGATCCGCAGCCTCTCGCCGGCATCGAGCCTGAGCCATGCAAGCCCTTCCGGGGAAATTTCGAGAATCTTCGCTCCGCCGGGCTTCTCCGCCGCGGCGAGAAAACCCCCGCGAAGGAGATCCCGCGCCAGGGCCGCGGCCGTTTCTTCCGGCGGAACGCCGGGCCGGCCGACGACAGGAAGCCCGGGCCAATCCTCGAGGACACGCCTGAAGTCCTTCCGGTACAGGTCCCGCCCGTTTTCCCGGAGCCTGAGGCCTCCGCAGGCGGCGTGCACCAGCACGGCTTCGATTCGCCGGGGCAGCACCGCGGGGACATCCGCAACCTCCCCGGCACGGGGACACAGTCTGACGGCCTGTTTCCATCCCGCCGCCGCTTCCGGGCAGACGTGGGGCCAGACCCCGATGCGGGCGGTCAGGGTCTTCCTGTCCCACGACAGCACCACCGTCCCGCCCGCGAGGCACTCGCCGAAGGCCGCGGCGGCCTTCCCTTCGCCGTTGCGGCCGAAAACCCGCGCCGCCTCCGCCGCGGTGACGGGTCCCGGGGAAGCCGTCACGAAGGAAAGAAACTCCTTCGCATCCCCGCTGGCTGTTCCGCGGAAAAAACGCCGGTAACCCCGCAGGGAGGAAACCAGATCGAACACCTCCTCCGCGGGGATCCAGCGTTCTCCCGAGTAGCCGAGAAGCCTTTCCCTGTCCAATTCCCCGTAGACCGCGTCCACATACCGGACGCAGGACCCCCGGCCTCCCCCGCCCGGAATGCCGGCATCCCGGAGAAACAAAAGGTCCCGGAGGAAGTCCTCACGGCCGCACCGCGCAGGGTCCCGGTCCGCGTCGGCCAACCCGGCCTTCCTCGATTTCAGGGCTGATTTTTCCCAGCCCAGGAGAAACCGGAAAAACGTGTCCGGAGACGGAAAAAAGTGTTTCATGGGGAGACAAATCCTGTGCTGAGCATTATATTTTCAATGATGAAAAAAATGAACAAACAGGGAATCGTGTTCGGTCTCTTCCTGCTCTCGGTCAATCTGGGCGCCCTCGGCCTCGACGACGTTCTGCCCGGCCTTTCCCCGGGAGACAGGGCGGTGCTGACGGAAAAGAAGGAACTCGTGCGCTATTCCGAGTCCCGGCCGAAGTTTGCCTTTCTTCCCTCCGGTCCCCTTTCTGACCGGCTGCGAAAGGAATTCGAAGGTTTCGACCCCACCGTGACCGACGAGGTCCTTTTCCTGATGCCCCTGCCCATCGCGCAGGGCGACCGGAACCTCTTTCTGTACAACAAGATCCGGGACGTCGGCACCCTGTCGGGCATCCAGTATCACTCCAGCAGCAAGGACGGCATGCGGACCCTTTTCTCGGACGTGTACGCCGTCGATTCCCTGAAGGGAAAGAAGAAAATGCCGTTCGTCCCCGTGACGGAAATCCCCGCGGAAGCGCGCTTTCCCCTGCACATGGAGGACGCCAACTTCGGAAGCGGCTATTACGAGGCCTCCTATTTCCACGAAGCGGACCGGATCGCCTTCGGCCTCCGGAACCTGACGACGCTGAAATACATCTTTCCCATCCTGCGGGAGCAGAAGGTGCGATTTCACATCCTTTTCGTTCCGCTGGAGAACGAGCTCCTGATGTACGGGATCGTCGCGGCCGAGGCCGGGGGATTCGTCCGGAACATGGTCAACATGCCCAGCGCACTGGGAAAACGGATCAGGGCACTCCGGGACTGGTTCACGGAACAGGTGTACGAAAAAGCCGCCCCGGCGGCGGCTCCCGCCGCCCCGGCGTCCTAGTAGGCGTTCTTGTTGACGAAGCCTTTGACGAAGGTCAGGAAAAGAATTTTGATGTCGAACCAGATGCTCCAGTTGCGGATGTAATACAGATCGAACTCGATGCGTTTTTCGATGCTCGTGTCCCCCCGCCAGCCGTTGACCTGCGCCCAGCCGGTGATGCCGGCCTTCATCTTGTGGCGCAGCATGTAGGCCGGGATCTTCTGCCGGAACTCCTCCACGTACATGGGCCGTTCCGGTCTCGGCCCGACGAGGCTCATTTCCCCGGTCACAACGTTCCACAGCTGGGGCAGCTCGTCCAGTGACGTTTTCCGCAGGAAAGCGCCGATGGGGGTGATCCGAGGATCGTCCTTGACGGTCCAGCCTTTTTCGTTGGTGCCGTCGGTGAATACTTTCATGGTCCGGAACTTGAACATGTAAAACCGGTCGCCGTCCATGGTCATGCGCTCCTGCCTGAAGAAGACCGGACCCCGGGACGTCAGCTTCACCAGCAGGGCGATGAAGAGCAGGACCGGCGAAAGCGCCATGAGCCCGCAAACGCTGAGCACGATGTCCATGTTGCGCTTCAGGAGACCGGCGAAGAATTTTTCCTCCGGCTGGTTCACCTTGATAAGGGGAATTCCCAGAAAATCCTCCACCGTGCTGCCGATGAGGTTGTACGTCAGGTCGGGAAGAATGATGAAGGGCGTCACAGTGTTGAAGGAGGCTTCCATGATTTTGGCCAGCTTCGCCGCCTGCTCGTGGGAGTAGCCGATAACGACGAACTCGGGCTTGTGCTTTTCGATGATTTCCTGAATTTCCGCTTCCTCGATTCGGGGAATGCCGAAGGACCGGGCCTTCGCCTTGTCGTCGCAGTCGGCCCAGCCCTCGAAACGGTAGCCCAACTCGGGAAATCTTTTCGCGGTTTCGATGTACCTGTCGATCTGCGATCCGTTGCCCACCAGGATGATCCTGTGAAGGAGCCGGCCCTTCCAGTACATCGCGTAGACGTGATTGCGGAATACGACGCGGAAGAACATCAGGATCGCTTCCGCCAGGACCAGGTACATCAGGAGCTGTCCGCGGGAGATCCGCATGGGGGCGAAAAAATAGTACAGGACGATGAGGGCGACGGTGCTCTGCACGATGGCGAGAAAAATGGAAACCACTTCCCTGTACCAGGGCTGGATCCGGATCGGCTGGTACAGGTGATTGACGTGGAAAAAGAGCCAGTTCAGCACGACCACCAGGAAACCGAGCTGGAAGAAGGTCCATTCCCAGCCTTCCCCGTCCTCCCGGAGAAGCTCGAACCGGATGTAGTATGCCAGGCTCCAGGCAAGGACGGTGGCGATGCCGTCGAGGATGAGCAGGTGAAAATAATAGGACTGCCGGTAACGTTTCAACATGGGCGGGCGCCCCTCTCCATCAAAAAGTGTATCTCAGCCCCGAAGCGAGCTGGATGTCGTTCTCACCGTCATTATACACGAAACTCGCCTCGCCGAAAACCGAAAACCTCGGGGAAAATCTGTACCAGCCCCCGACGGTCGCGATGTTTATGACATTCTCGTCTCCCGACGGCGTTCGGAGGTCCCACGCGGCGTCCCCGGTGGCGTAGGGGGTCGTGATGCCGTTCTCCCCGTCCAGAACGAGACGATACTCGGCGTAGGCCGACCAGGATTCCGGCACCGTGTAGGATACCAGAAGCGAACCGACGAAGACGTCCGGCCCGTAGGAGTACCCGATCGGGGTGTTGATGAAATAGTAGTTCTTGTCCCCCAGGATGTCCTTCCGCGATTCGCTGTGGATTCTCCGGGTGGAAAAAAAGCTCACCAGGGGATGCTCCCGGATGTAGAGCCACGGGTCGGTGCGTGCGACCTCCACGGCCGCCGTCGCGTGGCCCGGGCCCGCTGCGCGCCTGAATTCCAGCCCCCCCAGAAAACCCATGGCGTTGGGTTCCGAATCGGTTCCGTAGGTGTCCTTCTCGAAAACCGTGGAAAACTGGTCCATCGCGAACTGCCCGTACAGCCGCAGGCCCGGGACCGGCACGTAGTCCAGCTCAAGGGTCATCAGGTTGTTGGTCCATTCCTTCAGGTACAGGTTGTGGTAAATGATGAAGGGGTTAAAAACCTGCAGGTCCGGGTATTTGCCGCCGTACACTATTGTTTCACTGGCCGCAAAGCGCAGGTTGGGCAGGAAGAGGAACTCCAGCCGGTGGGCGATGAACATCTTGAAGCGTTCGAGATCGTTCACATCCACGTCGGCCGGGTAGATATAGTCAGGTCCGAAGCTCGCCGCCCCGGTCCAGGACTCCAGGCCGAGGAGAACGAAGGAAAATTTGAAGCGTTCCCAGAACGACGTAAAACGGATTCCCTCGTGGTACAGGTCCGCGTCGGAGAGCATCAGGTTTCCCGTCCTGCCGTTTCCCCAGGACAGAAGGTCCCGCCCGAGCGTGAGGTTCCACCGGGCGCCCCCGAAAGAGAGGCCCCCCCGGTACGGCATGTTGAGGTCGAACTGGCTGGGACTTGTCAGGACACTGGTGAAATTGTCCGGGTCCCCGCCGGTCTGAAAGGGGTCCTTTCGCACCGTCAGGTCGCCGTAGAGCACGAAGCGGTCGGACATGACGATGTCGAAATAAAAGCCGAAAAACGGCCGGCGGTCCTTTTTGTCGTAGACCCAGTCCTCGTAATCCCGATTCGTGTGCAGGTACAGCTCGGCGTTGACCCGGAAATCGGGATAAAACCGGAAGCCGCCCTCCTCCGCGTAGGCGGGACTTCCGGCGAGGACGGATTCGACCGACGCGTAGGCCCGCTTTCCCGCCGGTGACAGCCTTCCGTGGTCGAGCCGCCTGAGCGTCCGGCGGAGTTCCTCATGGGAGTACGGCAAAGCCCGGCTCGGCGGGGCGAGTCCCAGTTCCAGGTACAGGCCGGACAGGGTCTCGTACACCCCGGAATCCGCCGGGACGATCCTTTGGTCCGGCTCCGCGGCGGCGGCCTTTCCGGGAAAAATCGTCGCCGCCGCCAGCACTGATGCCGCGAGAAGCAGGACGGCGGTCCGAGGTGCCGTCGTTTCCCTCATACGCCGACGCCCTCGTAGGTCAGACCCGCCGCTTCCACGATGCCGCGCTTGTACACGTTCCGCAGATCGAAGAAAAAGCCGTCCCTGAGTTCGCTCCGTACCCGCGCCAGATCCAGATTCCGGAACTGGTTCCATTCGGTCAGAATCACCAGGGCGTCGGCGCCTTGTATCGCCTCGTACTCGTCGGCGCAGTAGACGACCCTTTCCGCGATGTCCGCGAGGCGCCACTTCGCCTCCTCCATCGCCGCGGGGTCGTAGACCCGGAAACGGGCGCCTTTCTTCGCGAGATCGGCGAGAATCGCCAGGGACGGAGCTTCCCGCATGTCGTCGGTGTTCGGCTTGAAGGCCAGACCGAGGACCGCAAGGATTTTCCCGTTTACGGGTCCCATCCGGGCGGCGATTTTTTCCGCCATGCGGCTCTTCTGGTTTTCGTTGGCGGCGATGGTCGAATCCACGAGGGACAGGGGCGAGCCCGCCTTGCGGGCGATGTCCGCCAGGGCCCGGGTGTCCTTCGGGAAACAGCTCCCGCCGTAGCCGGGGCCGGCGTGGAGGAATTTCGCGCCGATGCGGCCGTCCTTGCCCATGGCGCGGGCCACGTCCTGCACGTTCGCGCCGACTTTTTCGCAGAGGTTCGCGATTTCGTTTATAAAAGTGATCTTGACGGCCAGGAATGCGTTGGAGGCGTACTTTATCATTTCCGCCGTCTCGATGTTCGTTTCCACGAAGGGCGTCTCGTTCAGGTACAGGACCCGGTAGACCTGTTTCATGGTCTCCAGGGCCCGGGGCGAATCGTAGCCGATGACGACCCTGTCGGGGTGGGTGAAGTCGTAGACCGCCGAGCCTTCCCGGAGGAATTCCGGGTTGGACACGACATCGAACTCGCCCGCCGCGCCGGAGGCCCGCAGTTCGTCCGCGATCCAGGCCTTCACCTTCGCTCCGGTGCCCACCGGAACGGTGCTCTTGTTCACGACGACCTTGTAACCATCCAGGGACCGGGCGACGGTCCGAGCGGCAGCCTCCACGTATTTCAGGTCCGCGCTGCCGTCCTCCGCCGGGGGCGTCCCCACGGCGATGAATACCACCGCCGCCTCCCGGACGGCGGCCTCCACGTCGGTGGTGAACGAAAGCCTTTTATAGTAGGCGTTCCGCTCCACGATGACCTCCAGGCCCGGCTCGTAGATCGGGATCTTGCCGCCCTTCAGTTTTTCGATTTTCGCCGCGTCGATGTCGGCGCAGATCACCGTGAGGCCGAAGTCGGACAGGCAGGCGCCCGTCACGAGTCCGACGTATCCGGTTCCGATGACAGCGATGGTGTGCATGATCAGACTCCGTAGAATTCCCGGTACCACCGGACGAAGCGTCCGATGCCGGTCCTGATGTCGATTTCCGGCCTGTAGCCGAAGTCCCGCTCCAGGTCCGCCGTGTCCGCCCACGTGGTGTGCACGTCGCCGGCCTGCATGGGGGCGAGGACCTTTTCCGCCTTTCTTCCCGTCTCGGCCTCCACCGCCTCCACGAGCTCCATGAGACCCGCCGGTTTCCCCCGGCCGATGTTGTACACCCGGTACGGGGCCGACGACGATGCCGCCCCGGGGGCTTCCGGCCTCCAGAGGGGGTCCGGCGCGACGGGCTTGTCCAGAACCCGGACCACTCCCTCGACGATGTCGTCGATGTACGTGAAGTCCCGCTTCATGTCGCCGAAATTGTTGATGGTGATGGGCCGCCCCTCCAGGACGGCCTTCGTGAAAAGAAAATACGCCATGTCCGGGCGGCCCCAGGGCCCGTAGACGGTGAAAAACCGCAGGCCCGTCGTCGGGATCCCGTACAGGTGGCTGTACGCGTGGGCCATGAGCTCCCCCGCCTTTTTGGTGGCCGCATAAAGACTCACCGGATGGTCCACGTTGTCCGCCGTCGAGAAGGGCTGTTTCGTGTTCAGGCCGTAGACGCTGGAGCTGGAGGCGTAAGAGAAGTTTGCGGTTTCATGTTTCCGCGCCGCCTCGAGGACGTTCAGGAAGCCGAGGAGATTCGACCCGGCGTAGGCGTGCGGGTTCGTCAGGCTGTAGCGCACCCCCGCCTGGGCCGCCAGGTGGCAGACCGCGTCGAATTTCTCCCGGGTGAAAAGGGCCTCCACGGCCTCCCTGTCCTCCAGGTTCAGGCGTACGAAGCGGTAATTCGGGGTTTTCGCGCTCGCCGCCGGCTTTCCGTACGCTTCGGCGGCGCCGGCGTCGATTCCCGCCTCGGCGAGCCGGGCGAATTTCAGCGCCGGGTCGTAGTAATCGTTGACCGCGTCCAGGCCGACCACCTCGTCGCCCCGCCCGGCGAGCCGGGCCGCCGTGTAAAAGCCGATGAAACCCGCGGCGCCTGTAACGAGAACCTTCATGTATCAGCTCCTGTCGTTGATAAAGTAGCGAAAAGGCGCTACCTTGCATATATGCATATCGCCTTCATCGTGACCCGCGCCGACTCCATCGGCGGAGCCCAGATCCATGTCCGCGACCTGGCTTTCCGGCTCCTCGGGGACGGCCACCGGGTGACGGTCCTCACCGGCGGCGAAGGGGACCTGACCCGCATGCTGGCGGAAAAAAACGTCCCGTACCGGATCGTCGGCAGCCTGGTGCGGAACATCAGCCCGCTCCGGGATTTCGCGGCGGTCCGGGAAACCCGGCGGATTCTGCGGGATGTGAAGCCCGACCTGGTTTCCACCCACACGGCGAAGGCGGGCCTGGTGGGCCGTCTCGCGGCGTGGAGCCTCGGGGTCCCGGCGATTTTCACCGCCCACGGCTGGCAGTTCGCGGAGGGCATTTCACCCGTCCAGCGCCTCGTCGTGGAAACCCTGGAAAGAATAACCTCCCGGATGAGCCGGAAAATCATCACCGTGTCCGACTACGACGGAAATCTCGCCCGGGAGCGCCGGGTGGTTCCCGCCGGCAGGATGATCACCATACACAACGGCATGCCCGACGTCGATCCCGGACTCCGGGCCGACCTCCGTCCCTCCGGCGGCGGCGAAGCAGTCCGCCTTGTCA
>CAZGUL010000029.1:0-13857 GCA_964529055.1 uncultured Spirochaetaceae bacterium | reverse complement strand
CGCCAGGTTGTCGAAAAGTGCCGCAATGATTTTATAGACCGTATCGGCGTCCATGTCCTTGTGGGTGATCAGAAGGGCCGGGCTCGCGGCGGTCATGATGTCCTCGTTCACGCCCTTGTAGGTGCCCGCGGGTATCCTGACCATGGTCAGGTATTTGATGTCCTTCGCGACCTTGTCGAAAGCCGCCTGCTCCACCGACAGGAGGCCGATGTCCAGGCTCGCCGAAGCGTCGACGACCGCGGAGGTGGGGATACCCGCTCCGACGATGGCGCAGTCCACCAGGCGGTCCTTCAGCGCGGTGACGCCTTCACCGAAGGAAAGAAACTGGGGCTTGATGTCGCCGTAGGCGATCCCGTGGGCTTCCAGGAGCAGCTTCGCCGTCCTCTCCGTGCCGCTGCCGGGGGCGCCGACCACGACCCTCTTGCCCCGCAGGTCGGAAAGGGTCTTCAGACCCGAACTCTTGAGAACCACGAACTGGAAGGTTTCCGGGTACAGGGCCATCATTCCCCGGATGTTGTCCACCGGTTTGGTGAACGGGGCCTCTCCGGAATAGCCGCCGAAGGCGGTGTTGGCCGCGGACATGATGAAATCGACCTTGTTTTCGGCGATCATCTTGAGGTTGGCCACCGACGCTCCGGTGGATTCGGCGGTCGCCTCGACCCCCGGCACCTTCTTGGAGATGATGTTGGTGATCGCCGCCCCGATGGGATAGTAGGTTCCCGCGGTGCCGCCGGTCGCCAGGGAAAGCCTGCGCACGGCCGGAGCTGCGGCGCCCTGCTTTTCTCCGCTTCCCGCGCCGAAAGCCGCCTGGGCCAGAACGGCAAAGATCAAAACGAACGCCAGAATTCCGATTTTTCTCAGCATGGATTGTCCCCCTTCACGATTTTTCGTTATTGTGTTCATAATAGGCGGAAAGGTCAAGGAAAATCTACCGCGGACGGGAGCCCCTCCGCTCCGCCTTGACAAACGGCGGTGTATGGGTATTATTGGGGAAACTCCCGGGGAAGTGACGGAACGTTGAAAATTGTCCGATTATTCTTTTTCAGCCTTTTAACAAGCGTCTCTCTCGCGGCACCCCTGTCGTCCCAGGAAATCCAGACGGCGGAAAACTTCTTCGACACCATTTCGGAAAAATACGGCGAGGTAAAGGATTACATCGCCGGCATCAGGATCACCCTCGAAAAAGAGGCCATGGAAGGCACTCTGTATTACAAGAATCCCAACCTCCTCCGCATCGATTTCTCCGCGCCGGCCGAGCAGGTCATGGTCACCGACGGGGAGAAGCTCACGGTGTACATTCCCCAGTACCGGGTCATCATGTCCCAGGCTCTGAAAAAGCGCTCCTCCGCTTCCGTGGCGGCCATGGCGAGCCGGCAGGGTCTTCTTCTCCTGAAGCGAAACTACGCGATAGCGTACCTGGAAGGGCCGAGCCCGGTGCCGCTGGACGACAAATCCGACGAAAGGGTCACGAAACTCAAACTGACCTGGCGCACCAACGCGGAAGGTTTCCGGGAACTGGTGCTCTCCATCAACGCCAGGGGACTCATCCGGAGGATCGACGCGGTGACCGTGGGGTACCAGAATATTCAGTTCGATTTCGCCGATATCCGCGTGAACCAGAACATTCCCGACGCGCGGTTCAAATACGACCCGCCCGCATCCGCGAACGTTCTGGAAAATTTCCTGTTCGAGCCCGAGAGTTAGCATGGAATCCATAGGCCAAAAACTTAAAGCAGCCCGGGACGAGAAGGGGATTTCCCTGGATCAGGTCGCCCGGGACACCCATATCGCCAAACGCTTCATTTCCTCCCTGGAAGAGGAAAACTTCGACGTCTTCCCCGGCGACACGTACATCCTGGGCTTCATCCGCAACTACGCCGACTACCTCGGCCTGGACGCGGCGGAGCTCATAACCCGCTACAAAAACCTGAAGATCCAGGAACAGCCGGCGCCGATCGAGGAACTCCTGGAGCGCAAGACCCCGAAGCCGGTCATCATCGGCGCCGCAGCGGCCGTCATCGTGCTCGTTGCCGCCGGCGCCTTTTTTCTTTTCCGCAGCCGCGGCGAAGAGCCCCCCGCGCCCGCGGAGGTTAAGGAAACCGCCGCGCAGCGCTACGAATTCCGGGACGAGGCCATCGAACAGCCCTTCCGGCAGGGGGACGAAGTCGTGGTGAGCCGGGGCGGCGGGTCGTACACGATCCGGGTCGACCGGATCGGCGGCAACGTCGTGCTGGCCGGGCCGGTGGACAGGGTGACCCTGAAAGAAGGCCAGGAGGCATTCATCGAGCTGACGCCGAAGGGTGAAACGCTGAAGGTCCTGTGCCGCAGCATTCTGCGCAACGAAAAGCCGCCGAAGGCGGTCCTGCATTTCGACAAATACATCCAGCAGCCTTCATCGGACATCGCCGCCTCATCCGCTCCGGCATCGGTCCAGCAGGGCGCACCGGCCGCGGGCTCGTCCCCGGCCGTCGGCACCTCCAACGAAGCGTCCCGGATCAAGAGGTCCCAGGTCATCCTGGAGGCCTCCGCGAAGGCGCCCTTCACGCTGGAGGTCGAATTCCGCGGCTACTGCCTGTTCCGCTACGTGACGGACGGTCAGAACCGGGAGGAAAGGTACTTCCGGAAGGGCGAAACCTTCCGCACCGACGTCCGAAACGAAATCCGCCTCTGGTATTCGAACAGCGGTTCCCTGCGGGCCCGGATTTCCGGCAAGGAAATCGAGTTCGGGAAGCCCGGCGAAGTCGGGGCGTCACAGCTGACGTGGGTGCAGGACGGGCAGGGCGGTCCGCACCGCCTCGAACTCATTCCGATGTATTGATGAGCGGCGGGAAAACCTTCTATCTTGAAAATCTCGGGTGCGCGAAGAACCAGGTCGACGGCGAGGCGATGGTCTCCCGCCTTCTCGAGCTCGGGTGGAGGGAGGAGCCTGACCCGGCGGAAGCGTCCTGCATCATCGTCAACACCTGCGGCTTCATCGAACCGGCGAAAAAGGAATCGATCGACACAGTCATAGGGTTCCGCGGCCTGTATCCCGACAAGCGCATCATCCTGGCGGGCTGCCTCGCGGAACGCTACGGAAAGGAGCTTTTTGCGTCCCTTCCCGAGGCGGACGGCGTTTTCGGCAACAGGGACCTCTCCCGTGTCGGGGAGGTCATGGACGCCGCGCCGGACGGCCGGCTCGTGGTCCTTCCCGCGGAGTACGGCGCCCAGCCGGTCCGGCGCAGGACCTTTTCGCCCCCCGGTTCGGTCTACATCAAGGCAGCCGAAGGCTGCGACAACCGCTGCTCCTTCTGCGCCATCCCCCTCATCCGCGGCGGGGTCCGCAGCAGGGAAGTGGATGAAATCGTCCGGGAAATAGAATCTTTTCTCGAAAAAGGCGTCGTGGAGTTCAACCTGGTCGCCCAGGACCTGGGGGCCTACGGAAAGGACCTTCCCCGGTCGGAGGGCCTCGCGGGCCTGGTGGAGAAAATAACCCGGATTCCCGGCCGTTTCTGGCTCCGGATGCTGTACATCCACCCGGAGCATTTCCCCCGGGACCTGGTTTCCCTCTGCCGCCGGGACCCCCGGGTCCTTCCCTACTTCGATCTTCCCTTCCAGCATGCGGCTCCGGGGGTCCTGAAGGCCATGGGACGTTCGAAGTCCGCCGAGGAAAACCTGGAACTCGTCCTCCGCATCCGCGCGGAACTGCCGGACGCCGTCCTGCGCTCCACCTTCCTGGTCGGTTTTCCCGGCGAGACGGAAAGGGACTTCGAGGAACTTCTGGCCTTCCAGAAGACGGCCGAATTCGAATGGCTCGGGGCCTTCGCGTATTCGCCGGAGGAGGACACCCCGGCGGAGCTCCTGCACCGCAAAAGGGGCCTGAAGGTCCCGAAACGGACAGCGGAGGCCCGGAAAAAACTCGTCCAGGAAACCCAGACGAGCATCACCGAACGGCGCCTGTCCCGCTTCGTCGGCCGGGAAACCGATTTCCTGGTGGAGGAAATCGTCCGGGGCGAGAACCTGTCGCTTGCCCGGGGTTTCATGAACGCCCCGGAGGTGGACGGGCTGGTGGTGCTGAACGGCGCCTCCGTCCCCGCCGGAAACATGTGCCGGGGCAGGATAATCCGCCGGAACGGCATCGATCTCGAGGCGGTTCTTTTATGAAGGAAAGGGAACCCGCGTACCTGGAGGGCCTCAACCCGGTGCAGCGCCGGGCGGTCCTGCATTTCGGGCGCCCCCTTCTCATTCTGGCCGGCGCCGGTTCGGGAAAAACCCGGGTCATCACCGTCAAGATAGCCCACCTTCTGGAAACGATGGGGCTCAATCCCCTGGACATCCTGGCCGTGACCTTCACGAACAAGGCGGCGGGCGAGATGCAGGAGCGGGCCGTCGGCCTTTCGCCCCGGGCGGAAAAGGTGCTGATCCGGACCTTCCACTCCTTCGGAGCCTGGCTCCTGCGCAGAAACGCCGCGGCCATCGGCCTGCACGCGAATTTTTCCATTTATGACGACGACGACATGGTGTCGCTGCTGAAAACCCTGTATCCCGACCGGGAACGGAAGGCCCTGTCCCGGTACGCGTCCCTCATCGCCCGCGCGAAGGATTACGCCCTCACCCCGGAGGACCCCCTGTCCGACGTCAGCTCCGACCCGGAATTTCCGGGGATGTACGCGGCATACGAGGAAAAGCTCCGCCGGATCGGCAACGCGGATTTCGGAGATCTCATCCTGCGGAGCACCGAACTCCTGGAAAGCGTCCCGGAAGTGAAGCGCCGCGTCCACGACCGCTTCAAGGTCATCATGGTGGACGAGTACCAGGACTCCAACGTCGCCCAGTACCGGCTTCTCCGCGGACTCGCCGCTCCTGACGCCTACGTCTGCGTCGTCGGGGACGACGACCAGTCGATCTACCGTTTCCGGGGAGCGGAAGTCCGGAACATCCTGACCTTTCCCGAAAGCTTTCCCGGCACGGAAATCATCCGCTTGGAGCAGAACTACAGGTCCACCGGCAGCATCCTCGCCGCCGCCGGCGCCGTCGTCGCCAACAACCGGGGCAGGCTCGGAAAAACCCTGTGGACCGCCAACGACGAAGGCCCCCTCCCCGCGGTTGTTTCCTGCGAGGACCAGGACGCGGAAGCCGCCTTCTGCCTTTCTCTGGTCCGGAAAAAGCCCGGGCTCGAAACGGCGATCCTCTACCGCACCAACGCGCAGAGCCGCATTTTCGAGAGCCTCTTCCTCCGGGAAAACCTCCCCTACCGCATCGTCGGAACCGTGCGTTTCTACGAGCGGGAGGAAATCAAGGACGCCCTGGCCTTCCTCAAATACATCGCGAACCCCCGGGACGAGGTTTCGTTCCGGCGGATCGTCAACAAGCCCCCCCGCGGCCTGGGAGAAGCGAGCGTGGACAGGATCCTGGACCGGCTGGGGCCGGAAGGGTCGGTGCCGGCGGCGGTGGACGCCGCCCTGGCGGATTTCACCGGAAGGGCGGCGAGGGCACTGGAAAATTTCCGCTCCCTCCACCGGGGGCTCCTGAAAAGCCTGGAAACCGACAGCCTCTCCCGCTTCGTCGAAAAGCTCGTCCGGGACTCCGGGCTGGAGGACTACCACAAAAACCAGGACGAGGTCGCGGGCACGCAGAAACTCCAGAACCTGGAGGAACTCGTCAACGCCGCGTCCCTGTACCCGAAGGGGGCCTGGGGCCTCGCCGAGTTCCTCGAGGGGATCGAACTGGACAGCGCCCGGATACGGGACGCCGGGGACTCCGGCGACGACGGGGCACGGGTCACGCTGATAACCATGCACAACACGAAGGGACTCGAATTCGACCGGGTCGTCGTCACGGGAATGGAGGAGGGACTCTTTCCCCGGGGCGGGGAGGAGACGGAGGAGGACATCGAGGAGGAACGGCGGCTTTTCTACGTCGCCATAACACGGGCCCGCAGGGAAGCGTACTTCACCTGCTGCCGGAATCGCAGACTGCACGGCCGGCAGTACGCCTTCGAGCCCTCCCGGTTTCTCGCGGAACTCCCCGAGGAGGTCCGGGGCCGGAACACCCCCGCCGCCCCGGAGGATACGGGCTTCCCGGTGGGCAGCCTGGTCTACCACGAGGAGTACGGCCAGGGGATCGTCTTCCGGCGCTCCTTTACGGACGGCAACCTTGCCATCCTCGTGCGTTTCGACTCGGGCCAGGCCAAAAGTTTCCTGCCCAAATACGAAAGGCGGCTCGAACGGGTCGCCGCGGACGGACTATGACGACGACAAACGAAGGCTGCGGACTCCCCGCGGCGCGCCGCGCCCGGGATTATCATGTTTACGATTACTCCGGCAGGCGCTACCTGGACATGTGGCTCAACGGCGGCCGGGCGCTTCTCGGTCACCGGCCTGGAGGGCTGGGAACGGTGCTGAAAAACCAGCTCGCGAAAGGCGTCCTCGCCGAGGCGCCTTCGGTCTACGACGGCCGCCTGCGGAAGGCCCTGAAGGGCCTCGTCCCCGGGCCGTGGACGGTCCGGGTCTACCGCTCCTTCGACCGGGCCCTCCGGGCCGCCGGCCTTTTCCTCGGGCGGCAGCTGGACGAAAACGACATCCGGGAACCCTTTCCGTCCCCCGGGTCTGCTTCCCGGGATGCCGCGTCCGGGGGGGCCGCGGGATACTTCCGGCCCCTGTCCGGAACGGACGCCGCCGGGTTCCCGGTCATCTTTCCCGTTCTCCCTTTTCCCGGGGCCTTCGCCCCCCAGCCCGTTCTGTTCGCGTCCCCCGGGGACACGGACGCGGGAATCCCGCCGGACGACCTCGTTTCCCCGTTTCTCGCCGCGGGACTCCTCCGGGTTACGGAACGACTGCAGAAAGCGGAGAATTCGCCCGATATATGGAAGGACTGGCCGCTTTCCGGCTGGAAAAGGCACGGCCGCTACTGCTTTCCGGAGGACGCCTCCCGCGATTACGGGGAAACCCGCCTCCGCTTCCTTGCCGCCGGGGTTATCATCTCCCCCGACCCGGCGCGGCCGACGATCCTGCCCGGGGTTTTTTCTCCGGGCGAGAAAGCCCTGGTGGAGCGGCTGTGCCGGCAGAAACCGTGACGGGAGTTTTCGATGAATCTTGATCAGATGGTGATGATTCTCAGCCGGCTGGGCGTGGAATCCGTCGTTACGTTCTTGTCGATCCTGCTCTGGTCCAAGACCCGCGACATAGCCTGGATGTTCGTAATTCTCGGCATCATCGTAAGTTACGGGGAAAGCGTCTTTCAGACGCTGAAGGCCTTCGGCATCGTGCACGCCGAACTCCTCGTCGTCCGGGGCGTGCCCGTTTTCGACGTCGTCCTGGCCAACCTGCCGATGCTATTCTTCGCCGTCGCCTTTCTTATCATGATCGCCCGCCGGTCCCTCCGGTAGGCCGCCGGACCCGGCTTCCGCGAAGAAAATGGCCCCGGCGGGACAGTCGCGGGCCGCGGAAAGGGCCGCCTCTTCCTCCCCGGGACGGAGCAGGGACCGTACGACCCGGGTCCGGTACTCCCCAACCGAAAAAACCTCGGGAAGAAGCTCCTCGCAGAGTCCGCAGCCGATGCACTTTTCCTGATCGATCCTGACGCGTATCATGGTCGTTCGTAGTGAAAGGTACTGAAGAAACCGCTTGAAATCAATAAAAGAAATCTCTATAATGCCGGACATGGCCGTCCTGTGGATCGGAATCGCGCTCGTCGCGTCGGCCGTGTACGCGGTGCTCCCCGTGTCATGGTCCCCCCGGTGGTGGCCCCATGTGATGAATATTCTGCGAGGCGGATTTCCCGTTCTCGCCGTGATCGTCGGCGTCGCAGCGATTTACATCGGGATCGCCGACATCAAGGACCGGAAGGAAGCGAAAAAGGAAGAGGAAAAGAGCAAAACGGCAGGGAAATAAGGCGGCGGACGATCGCGGAAAAACTTCATCGAAACCGGCACGGGTTCCTACAGCCCCGGGGAATCAGCGGCGGATCGGTGCGGGCTTCCGGTCTTGTCAGCATCCGCCGGGTATGATATCATCATCCCTTCTCGGCTTGCCGGCGAATAACACTCAGATAAAGGGCGAAAAATGAAAACGATATATGTCAAACCGAAAGACGTTGTACGCAAATGGTTCGTCGTGGACGCGGCGGGAAAAACGCTCGGCCGGGTGGCGGTAAAGATTGCCACGGTCCTCCGCGGTAAGAACAAGCCGGTCTACACTCCCCACCAGGAAGTGGGCGATTACGTCGTCGTCGTCAACGCGGACAAAATCGTCGTAACCGGCAGCAAGCGGACCGACAAATTCTATTACACCTACTCCGGGCATCCCGGCGGTATGAAGGCCGAATCCTTCGAGAAAGTCATCGCGCGAAAGCCCACCTATCCGCTGGAAACGGCGATTCGCGGAATGCTGCCGAAAAACCGGCTCGGCAGAAAGCTGTTCAAGAACGTCAAGGTCTACGCGGGCGAATCCCATCCCCACGGCGCACAGAAACCGGAACAGCTGGAAATCTAAGGAACAGGAGAAACCCGTGAACGTTTCAACTATGAAAAATGGTACCGGACGCAGAAAAACAGCCGTGGCCCGGGTCTACATGACCCCCGGAAGCGGCACCATCACGATCAACGGCCGGCCCGTGGACACGTATTTCGTCAGCAAGGAACACGTATACATGGTCATGCAGCCCCTGGTGGCCACCGCGAACGACGGCAAGTTCGACATAAACATCAACGTCGCCGGCGGAGGCCTCACCGGACAGGCGGGCGCGGTTCGCCACGGCATCGCCAGGGCCCTGGTTGCCCACGACGCCACGAATCTTCCGGCCCTGCGGGCCAACGGGTTCATGACCCGGGACTCCCGGATGGTCGAAAGAAAGAAGTACGGCAAGCGCAAGGCCCGCCGGCGGTTCCAGTTCTCGAAACGGTAATCCGCAAGGCCACGGCACCGAAAGCCCCGCAGGAAGAGCGGTCTTCCCCGGGGCTTTTTTTATCGGAATGAGCCCGACATGAACTGCTACGAAAAAGCCGCCTCCCTTCTCGCCGGAACCGACCATTGCCGCCGGGGACTCCGTCGCAAACTCGCGGACCGCGGCTACGGGGAGGAGGAGATTTCCGCCGCCCTCGACCGGCTCACCCGGGAGGGGTTTCTCGACGACAGAAGGTACGCCGGGCTGTGGATCGAGTTCCGCCAGCGTCGCACGCGGGAAGGCCGCCGGCTCCTGCTGGAGGGCCTCGTCAAACGGGGTGTCGACAGGGAGACCGCCGCCGCCGCGGTGAGGGAGGCGGCAGCCTCCGAGGCGTACAGAGCGGCGCTCGCCGCGGCGTACGAACGCATCCTGAGGGACGGGGATCCCGGCAGGGACGGGATCGTTTCCCGGCTTATCAGGAAGGGATACTCGCAGGCGGAGGTCCGGGAATTCCTCCAGAACAGGGATGAAGATTAGGATTGACATTATTGATATAATGAATATAATCTAATGAAGATGTTGTTTCCGAAACGAGGATTTTCATATGGAAAAAAATGAAGGATCGGTCCGTCTCTTTTCGGCGCTGGAAGTGGCCAATATGTGCGGTTTCAAAAACCAGACCGCCATCAACTGGATCAAGAAGGGCGACATAAAGGCCTTCACGACTCCCGGCGGTCAGTACCGGGTTTATCCGGAGGATCTTCTGGAATTCATGGTCGCCCGAAAAATGCGGATACCCAGGGAACTCCAGGAACTGGTGGAATCCTGCGCTCCTTCCCGGAAAATCCTTATCGTGGACGACGACAAAGACCTGAATACCATGATCAGGCAGTATCTGGCGAAGAAACTGCCGGAGTTCACCGTCATCCAGGCTTTCGACGGTTTCGAGGCGGGGAAACTCGTTGCGGAGGAAAAGCCGGGAGTCATCATCCTTGACATAGACCTCCCCGGGATCGACGGGCACGAGCTCTGCAGAAGGATAAAGGCGGACACGAATCTGGGATCGCCGAAAATCCTTTCGATTACGGGGCTTCCCGACCCGGCGGTACGGGAGGCGATCATCAAGGAAGGTGCCGACGCTTTCATGCAGAAGCCTTTGAATCTGGACAATCTGCCGGACACCATTCTCGATCTCGTTTCCGTGAAACCGGCGAGGTGAAGATGAGCGAAACAAAGGGCGTCGTTCTTATCGTCGAGGACGAGGATGCCATCCGGCTCACCCTGCGGGATTACCTCCTCAGCAAAGGATACAAGGTGTTCGTCGCCTCCGATGGCGTGGGGGCCATCAAACAGCTCCTGGACCAGCAGATCGATCTCATCGTCACCGATTACCGGATGGATATCCTCGGCGGGGACTACTGGATCAAATTCCTGAAGAAGTACTGCGAGGGTATAAGGATCTTCATAACCAGCGGATTTCTTCGGCCGGAATTTCCCATTCCGTTCGAAGTGCTCTACAAACCATTCGACTACGCCGAACTGGAATCCATGATCGCCGCCGCCTTGTCCGGCAGGCAGAGGAATGGATAAGGCACTCCGCGTCCGCATCTACGGCAGAGTTCAGGGAGTCGGTTTCCGCTATTGGGCGTACAGGCTGGCGGAGCGTTTTTCCGTGTCCGGCTGGGTCCGGAACGAGCCCGACGGCTCGGTGAGCGCGGAATGCGAGGGGTCCCCGGAAAACGTGGACGCCTTCGTCGCCCGCCTGCGGCTGGGCCCCCCCGGTTCCCGGGTCGAACGGGCGGAAACCCGGGACGTGCCGGCGGAAGGCCGGAACTCCTTCACCATCGAATTCACATAAAAAAACCGCCCCCCCGCGAACCGGCACCGCAAAAGCGGACCGTACACGGGGGGGCGGCGTTTTTTCCGCCCGCCGCGGCCGTGCCGGCCGCGGAGAAAAACCCTTTATTTCCCGCGGATGGAGTAGAAAGCCTTCTTCCCGGGGTATTCCGCGACGGTGTCAAGCATGTCCTCGATGCGCATGAGCTGGTTGTACTTGCAGACCCGGTCGGTGCGGCTCATCGAACCGGTCTTGATCTGGCCGGTTTCGCAGGCGACGACGAGGTCCGCTATGAAATCGTCCTCCGTCTCGCCGGAGCGGTGGGAAACGACGGCGGTGTAGCCGGCCTTCTTGGCCATTTCGATGGCTTCGTAGGTTTCGGTGATCGTCCCGATCTGGTTGACCTTGATCAGGATCGAGTTGCAGCACCCCTTTTCGATGCCGTCCGCCAGACGCTTCGGGTTGGTGACGAAAAAGTCGTCGCCCACGATCTGGACTTTGCCGCCCAGCTCCCGGGTGATTTTCGCGTACCCGTCCCAGTCGTTCTGGTCCAGCGGGTCCTCGATGGAGATGATGGGGTACTTGGCGACCCATTTCTTGAAAATCTCGATCATCTCTTCGGCGCTGAAAATCTTGCCGGGGTTGGATTTCCAGAATTTGTAGCCTTTCTTGCCGCCTTCGTCGAAAAGCTCGCTGGAGGCGCAGTCCAGGGCGATCATCATATCCTCGCCCGCCTTGTAACCCGCGGCCTCGATGGCCTTCATGATGAAGTCCAGGGCCTCCTCGTTGTCCAGGTTCGGCGCGAAACCGCCCTCGTCGCCGACGGAGGTGTTGTGGCCGGCCTTTTTCAGCAGGCTTTTCAGGTTGTGGAAGACTTCGGCGGTCATCCGCACGGCCTCGCGGACGCTTTCGGCGCCGACGGGCATGACCATGAATTCCTGGAAGTCGATCTTGTTGTCCGCGTGCTTGCCGCCGTTGATTATGTTGGCCATCGGCACGGGCAGCAGGGTGGTGTGCATGCCGCCCAGGTACTTGAAGAGCGGAAGTCCGAGAAAGTTCGCCGCGGCCCGGGCTGTGGCCATCGAAACGCCGAGGATAGCGTTGGCGCCGAGCTTGCCCTTGTTCTCGGTCCCGTCGAGTTCTATCATGGTCCGGTCGATGTCGGTCTGGTTGAGGGCGTCGAGACCCTCGAGTTCCGGCCCGATGATCTCGTTGACGTTGCTGACGGCCTTCAGCACGCCCTTTCCCAGGAAGCGGCTCTTGTCGCCGTCCCGGAGTTCAACAGCTTCGTGCTCGCCGGTGGACGCTCCGGAAGGAACGGCCGCCCTTCCGACAGTCCCGTCCTCCAGTTCGACCTCGACCTCGACGGTCGGATTGCCCCGGGAGTCGAGAATTTCCCTCGCTTCCACATATACGATATTGCTCATATTTTCTCCTCGTTTTGGATTTACACCCAGAATATGCGGTTAATCGCCGTCAATGTCAAGGCGAAGGAAAGCCGTCTACCGGACGCGGATTTCCGCCGATAATATGAAAACATTCACCTTGCAGCGAGGACCACGATGACCCGCACGGACGTCAAAACGAAGGAACGCATCCGGAAGCGCTTCCACGAACTGGAAAAAATCGGAGCTTTGGGCCCGGCGCCGGAGGACGGCTTCAGCCGGCCCGCCTGGTCCGACGAGGAAACCGCCGCGATGAACGCCGTCAGGAGCGCCGCGGAAAGCGCCGGCATGGTTTCCGCATGGGACGGGGTGGGAAACCTGTACCTGACCACGCCCGGCACCGACGAGGAGATCGTCCAGGCGGGTTCCCACCTGGACACCGTTCCGGAGGGCGGCAACTACGACGGCGCCGCGGGGATCGTCTGCGGCCTGGAGGCCATCATCCAGCTCAAGCCCATGTGGGAAAAGCTGCGCCGGCGTCTGGAGCTCGTGGTCTGGCGGGGGGAGGAGTCCGCCGCGTTCAACGCCGTCTGCAAGGGAAGCCAGGCGGCCTTCGGCCTCTGCGATCCCGCCATTCTGGCGAAGAGCTTTCACGGCAGGACGCTGGAGGAGGCGATCCGCTCCCAGGGATTCGATCCGTCCTTCATCGCGGAAAGGCGTCCCAGCCTGGACCCGAGAAAGCATGAAAAGACAGCCTCCCATGTGGAACTCCACATCGAACAGGCCAAGCGGCTCGAGACTGACGGGATATCCATCGGGGTGGTGAGCAGCATCCGGGGCACTGTCCGCCTCCGGGTGGTGGTGACAGGGGAGGCGAACCACTCCGGGGGGACCCCCATGGGCATCAAATACCGGAAGGACGCGAACCTGGCGATGGCCTACATGCAGGTCGCGATGCACGAAGCCTGCACCTACGCGCTGGAAAGGAGCATGGACCTGGTGCAGACCGTCGGCATCGTCAACGACGATCCGGACTTCAACTCGTCGCACCCCCTGGTTGAGGCGAACTCGCTGACGAAGGTGAGCCCCTTCGGATACTTCGCCGTGGACATCAGAAGCAACAACGAGGCTTTTCTCGGGGAGTACGCCGCGGAAGTAAAAGACATCATTCTGACCAAGGCGAAGCGCTACAACGTGCAGGCGGAAATAACCGAGATACTCCGGCTGAAACCGGTGGAGAACCTGGACAAGGGG
This sequence comes from uncultured Spirochaetaceae bacterium, assembly GCA_964529055.1. Taxonomy (GTDB): domain Bacteria; phylum Spirochaetota; class Spirochaetia; order DTKZ01; family DTKZ01; genus JAKQWJ01. The sequence continues at coordinate 519 of CAZGUL010000029.1, read as the reverse complement.
GTCATGACGGCAATCGAGGCGTCCTGCCGGGACCTGAAGATAAGCTACATCGAGATGCCCAGCGGGGCGATCCACGACTCGGCCGTCGTGGCCAACAGCCGCAGGTCAGGCGGCGGCCGCATCCCCGTGGGCATGATTTTCATTCCCTGCCGGGACGGGATAAGCCACAACCCGGCGGAATACGCGGGCCCGGACGACCTGGCGAGGGGCACGCAGGTGCTTTCGAACACCTTGTACCGCCTCGCCCGGTGACAGCGTCCGGGCCGCGCGGCCGCCGCCGCGCCAGGAATTACGGATTCGGGTAGACGACTTTCGCGCTCGCCGCTCCCAGCGGCCAGACGGTCTGGATCTCGCCCTTCTGGATCTGGAAGGTGACCGCGCCGCCCGCCATGTTCTGGCCCGTCGCGTCCCACTTCGTGGGTCCCCAGAATGTGGTGCCGTCATAGGCCTGAAGGGCGGCCCGGACCTTGTCGGTTTCCAGGCTGCCGGCCTTCTCGATGGCGAGCTGGAGCAGAAGAG
>CAZGUL010000028.1:3374-13930 GCA_964529055.1 uncultured Spirochaetaceae bacterium | reverse complement strand
CCGGTAACCGACACCGTTGATGATCAGCACCTTCCGGAACCCCTGGGTTACACCGATCACCATGTTGTTGAAAAGATTCCGGTATAGCCCGTGCATGGCGCGGGTTTTTTTCAGCTCGTTTTTCCGCGTCACCAGGCCCTGGTTTCCCTCGATCTTTATTTCCACATCGGGATGGAAAACCTGTGACAGTTTTCCCTTGGGCCCTTCGACCGACAAAGTTTGAGAGGCCACGTTGACCTTCACTCCCGACGGAATGGGTACAGGCATTTTTCCTATGCGAGACATTTCTTCACCCCTTACCAAACGGAACAAATAAGTTCGCCGCCGACTTTCTTCTCCAGGGCTTTCTTGCCCGTGGTGACGCCGGTCGACGTCGAAATTATCAGCGTACCGTACCCGTTCAGGACACGGGTCATACTTTTGTACCCGGAATATACCCGCCGTCCCGGCTTCGATATCTTTTCGAGACCGTGAATGATGGGATTCTGTTTTTCGTCGTACTTCAGGAAAATCCGGATGTAGTTCAGGTTTTCCTGATTCACCTTCTTGAAATTCTTGATGTACCCTTCATTCTTCAAAATCTTGACGATCTCGAGTTTCAGCCTGGAGGTAGCTATATCAACCTTCTCGAAGCGAGCCAGACTCGCGTTTCGTATTTTCGTCAACATATCCGCAATGGGATCGGAACAGCTCATACTCTTCTCCCTACCAGCTAGATTTCGTTACGCCCGGGATCAATCCCTGACTCGCAAGCTTTCTGAAACACAACCTGCACATCTGAAACTTCCGCATGTACCCGCGAGGTCTTCCACAGAGCTTGCACCGGTTCACTTTCCTCGTGCTGAATTTCGGCTTCCGCTGAGCCTTTACGATCATTGCTTTTCTTGCCATCTATTCCTCACCCTTTTATTTCCTGAACGGCATTCCGAGCTTCGCGAGAAGGCCCTTCGCTTCCGCGTCGGTCTTCGCGGTGGTCACCACGGCGACATTCATTCCGGTGACCTGGTCGATCTTGTCGTAGTCGATCTCCGGAAAGATGATCTGCTCGGTTATCCCCAGGGAGAAATTCCCGTGCCCGTCGAACGCGTTCGCGTTTACGCCGCGGAAGTCCTTGACCCGGGGAAGAGCGACATTGACGAGCCGGTCCAGGAACTCGTACATCTGGGTGCCCCTGAGCGTCACCTTCACGCCGATTTCCTGCCCCTGGCGGATCTTGAAGTTCGCGATGGACTTCCGGGCCTTCGTCTTTACCGGTCTCTGGCCCGTTATCTGTCCGATCTCCGTCATGGCGGAGTCCAGCAGCTTCTTGTTGGTTACGGCTTCGCCGATGCCCATGCTGACGATGATTTTCTCGACCTTCGGGATCTGCATCGGGGTCTTGTAGCCGAACTCCTCGAGGAGTTCCTTCGCCACCTTGTCCCGGTAGATTTTTTTGAGCCGGGGTTCGTACGCTTGCTTGGCCATTACACTACTTCTCCACATTTTTTGCAGAACCGGACTTTCTTGTCGTTCTCGAACCTGTAACTCGTCCGGACCGGTCCGCATTTCTTGCAGACCACCATGACGTTGGAAACATGGACCGGAGCCTCGACCTCGATGATGCCGCCGCGGTCGTTCTGCTTCTTCTTGCGCACGGCCTTCTTGACCATGTTGACGCCTTCCACAAGAACGCGTCCCTTTACCTGGTCGACGGTCAGAACGCGTCCGCTTTTTCCTTTTTCCTTGCCGGAGATGACCTTGACTTCATCGTTTTTCTTGACGCGGTAAGCCGTCTTAGTCTTCGTTTTTTCCATTGCCTATCTCCCTACAGGACTTCCGGGGCGAGGGAAACTATCTTCATGAAAGAGCCCTCCCGGAGTTCCCGAAGTTCCCGCGCGACGGGTCCGAATATTCTCTTGCCCTTGGGATTGTTGCCGCTGTCGATGATGACGCAGGCATTGTCATCAAACCGTATATACGTTCCGTCGGGCCTGCGATATTCCTTTTTCGTCCGCACGATGACGGCCTTCTCGACGTTTCCCTTTTTCACGAGGGCGTTGGGAATCGCGTCCTTGACGGCAACGACGATGATGTCACCGACGCCCGCGTATTTTCTCTTCGAGCCGCCGAGCACCTTAATGCATTGGACGATTTTGGCGCCGCTGTTGTCCGCCACGTTCAAGAACGTTTGCATCTGAATCATAACGTCTATCCTCTACTTCGCCCGCTCGACGATCTCGACAAGCCTCCAGTGCTTATCCTTGCTGATGGGCCGAGACTCGATTATCCGCACGACATCGCCCACATGGGCTTCGCTTTTTTCGTCATGGGCTTTGATTCTCTTTGTCTTGGTTACGTATTTCTTGTACAGTCTGTGAAGCTGCCTCGAGGTTACCTGAACCACGATCGTCTTCGTCATCTTGTCGCTGACGACTTCTCCCGTCAGGACTTTTTTCGTAACCGTGCTTTTTTCTTTTGCCGTTTCCACCGCCATCTCCTCGCTCTCCGCCTATTTCCCCGGCTTCTGGTGAATCAACGTGTTCAACCGGGATATCCTGCGCCTGAGAACGCGCTTTTCAAGCGGATTCTCCAAATGGCCCATAACCTTATCGAAACGAAGCTTGAAATATTTCTTTTTAAGCTCTTCCAGCTTCGCCTGCAGCTCCTTGGGAGTCAGTTCCTTGAAAGATTCCTTCATACTCTTACTCCAGCTCCTTTCTCGCGAAAAACTTCGTCCGGATAGGAAGCTTGCTGCCGGCGAGTTTCAGGGCCTCTTCGGCGAGTTCCCGCGTTACGCCGGCGATTTCGAACATCACCGTTCCGGGCTTGACCGCCGCCACCCAGTACTCGGGGCTTCCCTTGCCCTTTCCCATGCGGGTTTCGGCCGGTTTCTTCGTATACGGAACGTCAGGAAAAACCCGAATCCACACCTTCCCGCCCCTCTTAATGTGGCGGGTCATCGCGATACGGGCCGCCTCGAGCTGCCGGTTCGTCACCCATTCAGGATCGAGGGACATCAGCGCGTATTCGCCGAATTCGATGCTGTTGTTGCGGCTCGCGTAGCCGCGGAGGGTCTTGTTGACCAGCCGCATCCGCTTTCTGTATTTCGTTCTCTTCGGGCTCAGCATACATTAACTCCTCGAACCGACCTTTTCTCTGTCTTTCCGCTTTTTGACAAGCGCGCCGGCGTCTTCTTTCTTGTCCCGCCGGAATACTTCCCCGGCGAAGACCCAAACCTTGACGCCGATCGCGCCGAAGGTGGTAAACGCCTCGGAGAAGCCGTATTCGATATTGGCCCGCAGGGTGTGGAGAGGAACGCGCCCTTCCCGGTAACCTTCGGTGCGGGACATCTCCGCCCCGCCCAGGCGGCCGGATACGCGGACCTTGACGCCCTGAACCCCTGCCTTCATCGCGCCGTTGATGGCCATCTTCATGGTTTTCCTGAAGGAAGACCTGGCTTTCAGCTGCCGGGCGATGTTCTCAGAAATGAGCTGCGCATTGACTTCCGGACGCTTGATTTCCTTGATCTTGAGCTGAATCTTCTTGCCCGCGGCCTTCTGCAGCAGAACCCCGATCTTCTCGATGGTGGCGCCCTTCGTTCCGATGATGACTCCCGGCCGCGCGGTGTGGATGACAAGCGTTATCCGCTGGGGATGCCGGATGATTTCCACCTCGGCGATTTCCGCGTTCTTCGCTTCCTGGCAGCCGTCCAGGATCTTCCGGAGGCGCAGGTCCTCGTGAAGGGTGGCTGCGTACTCCCGGGGATCCACAAACCACTTGGATTTCCAGGTCTTGTTGATGCCGAGCCTCAGTCCGTTCGGATTAACTTTCTGTCCCACGTTACGCCCCCGCCTTCGAGATTTCGTCCACAACGACTGTGATATGGCTCATGCGTTTGAGAAGCATGTCCGCCCTTCCGCGGCCGCGAAGCCACATGCGCTTCATGCGGGGACCTTCGTTCACGAGAAGCTCCTTTATGTACAGCATATCTTCGTCGAGGTTCTTATTTTGATACAGCGCGTTGGCGGCGGCGGATTTGACCACCTTCCGCAGAAACTTCGCACCCTTGTGCGGAAGAGTTTCCAGAAGCGCCACCGCTTCGGTGTAGGGTTTGCGGCGGATGTTGTCCGCCACCCTGCGAACCTTCGACGGGGCGATGAGAAGGAACTTCGCTTCCGCTCTGTAACCGCTTTTCTCTGCCATGGTATTCACCTTATTTCTTGTCGGCCTTTTTATCGGATCCCGCGTGCCCGCGGAATATGCGGGTCGGCGAGAACTCGCCGAGCTTATGTCCCACCAGGTTTTCCGTCACGTAGACGGGCACCCAGTTCTTGCCGTTGTACACCGATATCGTCATGCCGACCATTTCCGGAATGATGGTGGAGCAGCGGGAAAACGTCTTGATCATCCGCCGTTCACCCGACTTGTTCATCGTGATGATCTTGGAATAGAGGCTTTTCTCGATGAACGGACCTTTTTTTATGGACCTGGACACTGCGTACTCCTATTTCCTTCGCTTTACGATGAAAGCGCTTGACTGCTTTCTCTTCTTGCGGGTCTTGTATCCCTTGGCCGGGACCCCCGTCGGCGAAACCGGATGCTGACCGCCCTTCGTGCGTCCGCCCAGCGGGTGATCCACCGGGTTCATGGCCTCGCCGCGAACCTTCGGCCGCTTTCCCAGCCACCGGGACCGGCCGGCCTTGCCGAGGGACACGTTCATGTACTCGTCGTTTCCGACGATGCCGATCGTGGCGCAGCACTTCTTGAAAACCATGCGCATTTCACCGGAAGGCAGCTTCAGGGTGACGTAGTCCCCCTCCTTCGCGGCAACGACGGCGGAGGCTCCCGCGGAACGAACGATCTGCCCGCCCCGGCCCTTCGTCAGTTCCACGTTATGGACGCTCATGCCCAGAGGAACGTCCTCCAGCGGCATCGCGTTGCCGTTGACCGGCGGAACGCCGGGGCCGCTGACGATCCTGTCGCCTTTCTGCAGATCTTTGGGCGCCAGGATATACCGCTTTTCCCCGTCCGCATAGGCGATCAGCGCAAGGTTCGCGCTCCGGTTCGGATCGTATTCCAGGGCCTTCACGATGCCGGGAACACCGACCTTGTCGCGCTTGAAATCCACGAGACGGAATTTCCGCTTGTGCCCGCCCCCGCGCCTGCGAACGCTGATTTGCCCGCCCGCGCCGCGGCCGGCCTTGGAGCCCTTGCCTTTCGTGAGGGCCTTTTCGGCCTTCTTGGCGTCAAGTTCTTTATAGGACAGTCCGGTGGTATACCTCAGGCTGGGAGTTACCGGCTCAAACTTCTTAATACCCACAGATTCCCCCTCTCAGAAGCGCCGTGTCAGGCGCCCTCAAAAACAGCGATTTTTTCGCCCTTCGCGACGGTTACAACCGCCTTTTTCCAGGAGGACGTATACCCGGCATGGTTGCGGCTTCGCTTCGGTTTGCCGGCGATGTTGATGATGTTGCAGCTTTCGGGATGAACGTCGAACAGCTTTGCGACGGCAGTCATGACCTGGAGCTTGTTGGCCCGCTGGTCCACCTTGAACACGTATTTGCCGGAATCCCGCATTTTGTTCGTTTTTTCCGTCAGCACGGGCTCTATGATTATTTCTTCGTATTTCATGACCCTTCCTCTGCTCGCTATGCGCCGTAAAACGTATTGAGCTGGTTTACGGCCGATTCCAGCATCAGGATATTTCTTCCGTAAAACAGGTCATGCGCCCGAAGACGGTTGAAGGCGAGAAACTTCACCAGCGGAAGATTCGCCCCCGCGCGCTTGAGCATCCTGTCGTCGTCCTTCAGGATGATGACGGTCCGCTCGTCGCTGACCAGGTTCTTCAGGATCGTCACGAGATCGCGGGTTTTGCCGCTCTCGATGGAAAAATCCTCGACGATTTTGATCCGGTCTTCCTTCGCCTTGAGGCTCAGGATGGATTTCATGGCCAGCTGTTTCAGCTTCCGGGGAAGCACGTAATTGTAGCTCCGCGGACGGGGCCCGAAAACGATGCCGCCGCCGACCCACAGGGGCGACCGCCTGCGGCCCGCCCGGGCCCTTCCGGTGCCTTTCTGCTTCCAGGGCTTCTTGCTGGTTCCCTTCACCTCCGCCCGTGTTTTGACGCAGGCGGTCCCCACGCGGCAGTTGGCGAGTTCGTTGCAGATGGCGTGATAAATGGCCCCCTCGCTGATATCTCGGTTGAAAACCTCGTCGTTCAGCGTCAGGCTTTTTAATTCCTCGCCTTTTATAGAAAAGACCTTTTTCTCCATTGCCGTCCCCTACATCTCTCTCTTCTTGGAGAAGGAAACCACGACCATTCCGTCCCGGGCGCCGGGTACGGCCCCCTTGACGAGAAGGACCTGCTTTTCCTTGTCGATCTTGACGATCTCCAGATTCTGCACCGTGGTCCGCACCCCGCCCATTCTACCGGCCATCTTCGTGCCCTTGAAGACGTGTCCGGGGTAGGTGTTCATACCCGTCGAACCGTTGCCCCTGTGGTGCTTCGAGCCGTGGGTTGCCCGGCCCCCGCCAAAGCCGTACTTCTTCACGACGCCCTGGTAACCCTTGCCTTTGCTGGTTCCCCGGATGTCCACGTAGCGGCAGCCCTCGAAAACATCGAGACCGACGAGGTCGCCGACGGCGCACTTCTGGTCGAAATCGTTGACCTCGACCAGATATCTTTTCGGCGTGACCGGGTCCTTGAACTGGCCGCGGTACGGTTTGGAAATTCTGCTTTCCTTCACGTCTTCCGCGCCGAGGACGACCGCGCTGTAACCGCACTTTTCCTCGCTGCGCTCCGCGACAACGGTGTTCGGCTCGACTTTTATAACAGTGACGGGGGTCAATATCCCCTTGTCGTCGAAGACCTGAGTCATACCGACTTTCTTTCCGATAAGCCCAATCATTGTGATCCTCTACTGCTTTATTTCGACGTCAACGCCCGCGGGAAGCTCGAGTTTCATCAGAGCATCCATTACCGCAGAAGTGGGCTCGATAATGTCGATGAGGCGCTTGTGCGTCCGCATCTCGAATTGCTCGCGCGACTTCTTGTTCACGTGGGGCGAACGCAAAACGGTATACTTGCTGATTCGAGTCGGCAGCGGGATGGGCCCTGATACGTGCGCACCGGATTTCTGCACCGTCTGCACGATGGCCTTCGCGCTTTGGTCGATAAGCTCAACGTCGAAACCTCTGAGCCTTACCCGAATTCTGTCCTTAGCCATTCTTCCTCCAAAAACAAGCCTCATCGCCCATCAGGGGCGACGAGGCTTTCATGAGCGACTGTTATTCGATGATTTCGATAACCTGACCGCTCGCGACGGTGCGCCCGCCTTCGCGGATGGCGAACCGGAGGCCCTTGTCCATGGCGATCGGGTGGATGAGTTCGACGGTGATCTCGGTGTTGTCCCCGGGCATGACCATCTGCTTGTCGGCTCCGAGCTCGACCGTACCGGTTATATCGGTGGTGCGGAAGTAGAACTGGGGCCGATAACCGGAAAAGAACGGGGAGTGCCGACCGCCCTCTTCCTTGGAAAGCACGTACACGGTGCCCTTGAATTTCTTGAAGGGCTTGATCGCGCCGGGCTTCGAAAGGACCTGTCCGCGCTCGACTTCCTTCTTGTCGATGCCGCGCAGCAGGGCGCCGATGTTGTCGCCCGCCTGGCCTTCGTCGAGAAGCTTGTTGAACATTTCAACGCCGGTGACGACGGATTTCCGGGTTTCCTTGATGCCGACGATTTCGACTTCGTCGTTCACCTTGACGATTCCTCGCTCGATACGGCCCGTTACGACGGTGCCGCGACCCTGGATCGAGAAAACGTCCTCGATCGGCATCAGGAAGGGTTTGTCGACCGCCCTTTCCGGAAGCGGGAAGTAGCTGTCCATGGCCGCCAGGAGTTCGATGACGCACTTGGTCTTCTCAGGATCCTCCGGGTTTTCCATGGCGGGGAAGGCCGCGCCGCGGATGACGGGAATTTCGTCGCCGGGGAACTTGTAAACTTTCAGAAGGTCCCGCATTTCCTCCTCGACCAGGTCGATGAGGTCCGGGTCGTCCACCATGTCCACCTTGTTGATGAAAACGATGAGGGCCGGAACGCCTACCTGGCGGGCCAGAAGGATGTGCTCCTTCGTCTGGGCCATCGGACCGTCGGCGGCGGACACGACGATGACGGCCCCGTCCATCTGGGCGGCGCCGGTGATCATGTTCTTGATGTAGTCCGCATGGCCCGGGCAGTCCACGTGAGCGTAGTGCCGGTTGGCGGTCTGATACTCGACGTGCCGGGTGTTGATGGTGATGCCGCGCTCCTTTTCCTCCGGAGCGTTGTCGATGTCGTCATATTTCATGACTTTTCCGCCGTAGGTCTTTGCGGCGATCATCGAGATAGCGGCGGTCAAAGTTGTTTTACCGTGGTCGATGTGACCGATGGTACCAACGTTAATGTGCGGTTTCGTTCTTTCGAATTTTTCTTTGGCCATTTCTGCCTCCTTACCCTGTTTCAGCAAAAATAAAATCTCATATCTTCACGGACGCCGGCGATTCTGACGGAACCGCACCGACGCCGGTCAATACAGGAACACACGTGTGGGGCGAGAATTCAGGGCCGATCTGAAAAAGAGGGGAGTAGAACACCGCCCGACCCGGGGGCCGCGACGTAAGATCATGAAGCCGGGCTTCAGCGGATCTGTTCAGCCATCCTTTTCCACCACATCGCCTCTGGAATAACGCCGGACCTCTCTCGGGGCCCGGGTTTCTCAGAAACCCACTTTCACGGACCGCAACCGCCGTCCGTAAGGATGATTTGCGTCACTATCATACAGGCAAATCGGAAATTGGTCAATACGACCCCGCGATTTTCCGATTCGCCTCCATTCACAGTACTACCAGCGGTAATGCGCGAAAGCCTTGTTCGCCTCCGCCATCCGGTGCGTGTCTTCCTTTTTCTTGAAGGCCGTGCCGGTGCTGTTGTAGGCATCCAGGAACTCGGCCCCCATCTTCTGGCTCAGGGACTTGCCGCTCCGCGCCCGGGCCGCGGCTATGAGCCAGCGCATCGCGAGGGCTTCCCGGCGGGACTCGCGAATTTCCACCGGAACCTGGTAGGTGGCGCCGCCGACCCTGCGGGACTTGACTTCCACGATGGGCTTCACGTTGTCCAGGGCCTTCAGGAAGACCTCGAGCTCGCCCTTGTCGGTTTTCCCCTTCAGGAACTCCAGAGCGCCGTACATGATCGCCGAGCTGATCGACTTTTTCCCGTCCACCATCATCCGGGTGATGAACTTTGAAAGAACCATGTTGTTGTATCGCGAATCCGGCAAGGTCGTTCTGCCGGTGATGACCTTTCGTCTGGGCATTTTCTTCTAACCTCTCTACGCCTTCGGCTTTTTGGATCCGTATTTGGAGCGCGCCTTCCGGCGGTCCTCTACGCCAAGGGTGTCCTTGGTGCCGCGAATGATATGATACCGCACGCCGGGAAGGTCCTTGACGCGGCCGCCCCGGATCAATACGACCGAGTGTTCCTGCAGGTTGTGCCCGATGCCGGGAATGTAAGCCGTCACCTCGATGCCGTTCGTCAGGCGCACGCGGGCGACCTTGCGGAGAGCGGAATTCGGCTTTTTCGGGGTTATCGTCATAACCCGGGTGCACACGCCCCTTTTCTGCGGGCAGTTCATGAGGGCCGGCGACTTCGTCTTGTAGTGGGAACTCTGCCGTCCCGTCCGGATCAACTGGTTGATCGTTGGCATACTGAAAAATATCTCCTATGGTCCTTATTTAGCTGTAGGCGACATTGGACTGTATCCAATGTCCCGACAAATGTCAACCCATCCTACTCGTCGTCCCCGTCGTCCTCGAAGTCGGAGGCGGCGTCCGCCCCCTCCTGGACGCTCTGGATGATCTCCTCCCGCAGGATTTCGGCGTTTTCCTTTTCCTTTTTCTTCTGCTCCAGGATGAGCTGCATTTTCGCGTCCAGGTCTTCCCGGTTCTCGTCGTACAGCTTCAGGGCGCGGTACTTCTTCATGCCCGTTCCGGCCGGGATGGGATGGCCGATGATGACGTTTTCCTTGAGGCCCCGCAGGTAGTCGATGGAGCCCTCGATCGCGGCGTTCGTCAGCACCCGGGTCGTTTCCTGGAAGGATGCGGCGGAGAAGAACGAATCGATGTTCAGCGACGCCCGGGTTATGCCCAGAAGGAGGGGCCGCGCTATGGCCGACTGGCCGCCCTCGCGGATGACCTTGGCGTTTTCCTCGTGGAAGCGGTGCTTGTCCACGTGCTGACCGAAAATGAAATTGGTGTCCCCCACCGAGGTGATTTCCACCTTTCTCATCATCTGCCGGATGATGACGCCGATGTGCTTGTCGTTGATTCCCACGCCCTGGAGGCGGTAAACCTCCTGCACCTCGTTCATCATGAAACGCTGCAGGGCGTTCTCGCCGAGGATCTGCAGGACGTCGTGGGGGTCCACGCTTCCGTCGCAGAGCATTTCCCCCGCTTCCACCGGGTCGCCCTCGCGGACGAGAAGGTGGCGGCCCATGGGCACCAGGTGTTTGAACTCCTTGCCGAAGGCGTCCTCAACGGTATA
>CAZGUL010000028.1:0-3364 GCA_964529055.1 uncultured Spirochaetaceae bacterium | reverse complement strand
ACGATGACCCGCTTGCCCTTCACGATGCCCTTGAAGTGCACCGTGCCGGAGATCTGGGCCAGCATCGACGAGGTTTTGGGCTTGCGGGCCTCGAACAGCTCGCCGACCCGCGGCAGACCGCCGGTGATGTCCCGGGTCTTGACGCTTTCCTTCAGCAGCTTCGCGATGACCCGTCCGGCCCTGATCTTGTCCCCGTCGTTTATGTTCAGGTACGCGGAACCGGGGATGAAATAGATCGCCAGGTCCTCCCCTTTCTTCCCGACGATCTTGACCCGGGGCTGGAGGCTTTCGCTGGTGTAGTCGGCGATTTTTTTCTCGATGTTGCCGGTGTCCTCGTTTATTTCCTCTTTCAGCGTCGTTCCCAGAACGATGTCCTCGAAACGCACCACTCCGTCGAATTCGGCGATGATCGGTTCGCTGAAGGGGTCGAAGGACGCGATGGTCTGCTCCGCCGGAAGCACTTCGCCGGGTTTGACGTGCAGGGTGGCGCCGTTTCGGATTTCAACCTTCTGCTCCTGGGCGATCAGGTACAGGCGGCTCTTGTCCTTCGTTATCATGACGTAGGCGTTGTGGTTCGACGCCATCTCGGAGCCCTCCCTCTTCAGGAGGTTCTGCCCCTTCACGATTTTTTCCCCGTCCTTGAAGTGGAGCCTGTCGCCCTTCTGGAGTTCGACGTTGTCCAGGACGCGGCTGACGAGAACGCTGCCCCGCCGGGTGAACAGAAGCTCACCGCTTTCCAGGGTGACCGTAGTTCCCTGCACGCCCTTTATCACCACCGGATATTTCAGATAAATCTTGTTTTCTTCCGAGGCCTTCGTCGCGGCGCCGCCGATGTGGAAGGTCCGCATCGTGAGCTGCGTTCCCGGCTGTCCGATGGACTGGGCGGCTATGATTCCGACGGCCTCACCGATTTCCACGGTCTGGTTCGTCGCCAGGTTCCGGCCGTAGCATTTCTGGCAGACGCCGTACTTGGCCTCGCAGGTGAGCACGGTCCGGATCCTAACGCTTTCGATGCCGGCGGACTCGATGACCTCCGCCTTCTCGTCGGTGATGAGTTCGTTGACGTCGACGATGACATCCCCGGTGATCGGGTGCCTGACCCGCTCCAGCGTAAACCGCCCCTCGATCCGGTCCGCCAGGGACTCGACGATTTCCTCTCCGTCCTTCAGGGCCCGCATCTCCAGACCGTTGATGGTGCCGCAGTCTTCCTCGTTGACCACCACGTCCTGGGCGATGTCGACGAGACGGCGGGTCAGGTAGCCCGCGTCGGCGGTTTTCAGCGCCGTGTCGGCGAGACCCTTCCGGGCGCCGTTCGTGGATATGAAGAATTCGATGACCGAAAGGCCTTCCTTGAAGTTGGACCGGATCGGCAGCTCGATGATGTCCCCCGACGGTTTCGCCATGAGACCCCGCATTCCCGCGAGCTGGCGGATCTGGCTGCGGGATCCCCGGGCGCCGGAGTTGGCCATCATGTACACCGGGTTGAAGCCGCCCTTGTCCTCTTTCAGATGGCGCATCATCTCGTTGGTGAGGTCCTCGTTCGTCTTCGACCAGACCTCGATGACCCGGTTGTACCGCTCCTCCTGGGTGATGTGGCCGTGCTGGTACTGCTGCTGGATGCCCTGCACCTCAGAATTGGCCTTTTCGATCATGTCCTTTTTGCTTTCCGGCACCAGGATGTCCTCCAGGCCGATGGTGGCCCCGAAGAAGGTGGCGTACCGGAAACCCAGGTCCTTGATGGCGTCCAGCATCCGGACGGTGACATAGGAGCCCCGTTCGGAGTGCACCCGGGCGATGAGGGTCTTCAGCTCCTTGTCACCCAGGGTATGGTTGATGTATTCCATCTCGTCCGGCAGTTCCTCGTTCAGGATGAGCCTGCCCGGCGTGGTGCTCATGAGTTTTCCGTTGATCGGAACCTTGACGACGGCGTTGTAGTCCAGGGAGCCGGCGTCCAGGGCCATGCGGACCTCGTCGGGAGAGCTGAACTTCCGGCCCTCTCCCTTGGCCCCCGCCTTGTCCTTGGTCAGGTAATAGATGCCGAGGACCATGTCCTGGGACGGGAAAACGATGGGTTTTCCGTTGGCGGGGTTCATCAGGTTCTTGGCGGACAGCATCAGAGTCCAGCACTCGATCTGGGCCGCCTGAGTCAGCGGCACATGGACGGCCATCTGGTCGCCGTCGAAGTCGGCGTTGAAGGCGTGGCACACCAGCGGATGCAGCTTGATGGCCTTGCCGTCCACCAGAACCGGCTCGAAAGCCTGGATACCCAGGCGGTGCAGGGTGGGCGCCCGGTTCAGCAGGACCGGATGTTCCTTGCAGACGTCGTCCAGGATCTGCCAGACCTCGGGGCTCTCGGTCTCGACGAGGGTTTTCGCCTTCTTGATGTTGTAGACCACGTCCTTTTCGACGAGTTTCTTCATGATGAAGGGCTTGTACAGCTCCAGGGCCATCTTCGTCGGAAGACCGCACTGGTGCAGTTTGAGCTCCGGTCCGACGACGATGACGGACCTGCCCGAATAGTCGACCCGCTTGCCCAGCAGGTTCTGGCGGAAACGGCCCTGCTTGCCTTTCAGCATGTCCGAGAGGCTCTTCAGCTGCCTTCCGCCCGCGCCGGTGACCGCGCGGCCGCGGCGGCCGTTGTCGATCAGCGCGTCCACCGCTTCCTGAAGCATCCGCTTTTCATTGCGGACGATGATGTCGGGCGCGCCCATCTCCAGCATGCGCTTCAAGCGGTTGTTGCGGTTGATGACGCGGCGGTACAGGTCGTTGAGGTCGGCGGTGGCGAAGCGGCCGCCGTCCAGCTGCACCATGGGGCGAAGCTCCGGCGGGATGACCGGCACCACGTCCAGCACCATCCACTCGGGCTTGTTGCCGCTCTGGCGGAAAGCTTCCACCACCTCGAGCTGCTTGACAATCCGGGTGCGCTTCTGCCCTTCTGTCTCGCGGCCGGTTTCCTTTTTGGCCAGCTCGTTGATCTCCTCGCGGAGGGAGACGGACAACTCGTCCAGGTTGAGGTCGCGCAGAAGCTCGCGGACGGCCTCCGCGCCGATGCCGACGCGGAACGCATCAGGGCCATACTCGGCCAGCTTGCGCTGGTATTCGGCCTCGTTGAGCAGCTGGTTCTTTTCAAGGGTGGTCTCGCCCTTGTCCAGCACGATGTAGCTGGCGAAGTACAGCACCTGCTCGAGGGCGCGGGGGGAAATCGAAAGCAGCATGCCCATCCGGCTGGGGATGCCCTTGAAGTACCAGATGTGGCTCACCGGCGCGGCCAGCTCGATGTGGCCCATGCGCTCGCGCCGCACCTTGGCCTTGGTGACCTCGACGCCGCACTTGTCGCAGATGACGCCCTTGAAGCGGGTGCGCT
>CAZGUL010000027.1:4140-14008 GCA_964529055.1 uncultured Spirochaetaceae bacterium | reverse complement strand
GATGAACTCCTGCGCTTCGGCGGCGGCTTTCAGGAAGATTTCCTTGTCCTTGTCGCCGAGCTTGTTCCAGGAGACGTTGCCCATGATCAGGAGGTCGGGAATCTTCATGTGCTCGTTCAGGGAGAAGTATTTCGCCACTTCGTTGTGCTTCATGCTGGCAACGCTGGTGGGGCTGTTTTCCGCGCCGTCGATGACCTTCGTCTGCAGGGCGTTGTACACTTCAGCGTAGGCCGTGGTGGTCGGGTTGGCGCCCAGGGATTTCATCGTCTGGATCATGACCGGGCTTCCCATGACGCGGATTTTGAGGCCCACGAGGTCTTCGGGCTTCGTGATGGGCCTGATGTTGTTGTAGAAGGAGCGGGAACCGCCCTCGACCCAGACCAGAAGCTTGGCGCCGTACTTGTCGATGTCTGCGGCGATTCTCTGGCCCACCGAACCGGTCATGACCTTCCAGTAGTGGTCATGGTTGCGGAACAGGTACGGCACGTTGAAGACGTCGACGGAAGGAACGAACGCGCCGAGAAAGCCCGCGGAAACGTGGATGATTTCCACCGCCCCCGCCCGGACCTGTTCGACGACTTCCCTTTCGCTGCCGAGCATGCCGCTGGGAAAAACACCGATGTCGATCTCCCCGTTGGACATTTCCTTGATCCTCTTCGCCATGAACTCGTAGCCCATGGTCGGCGGGTTTCCCGGCGGGTTGTTGCAGGACAGGCGCATCTTGCGCACCGGCGCCGCGGCGCCTTCGGATTTTCCTCCGGCCAGGGCGGTTCCCGCCACCAGCGCGACGAGGATGAACAGGACTAAAAAGCGCTTCGTCATAGTTTCTCCTTTTTACCCGATAAAATTAGGTTAAATTTTGTTCGTCCCCATTATACGTCCCGCTTTCTTCCTTTGTCAAACAGTAATTCCGTTTGACAAGGGGCGGGAGTCGTAATAAACTAATTTTATTCCATTAAACATAGGCGGAAGTATGACCAGTAAAATCATGTCGGCGGACCAGGCGGCCGCCCTTGTCAAAAACAACGCGACCATCCTGATGAGCGGCCACGGAGGCGGGGTCCTGGAAGCGGACTTCGCGCTGGCGGGGATCGAAAAACGTTTTCTCGAGACGGGGGAGCCGAAAAACCTCACCCTGGTCCATGTCAGCGGGGTGGGCAACAAGAACGAAAAAGGCGTCAGCCGCTTCGCCCACGAGGGGATGGTGAAGCGGGTCGTCGGCGGGCACTGGGGCTGGTCGCCGAAGATGGTGAAGCTCGCGCTGGACAACCGGATCGAGGCGTACACGCTGCCCCAGGGGGTCCTTTCGCTGCTGATGCGGGAAATCGCCGCGAAACGGATCGGGCTCCTTTCCCGGGTGGGTCTCGGCACCTACGCGGACCCCCGCGTCGACGGAGGCCGCCTCAACGAGGCCGCGAAGGAGGACCTGGTCGAGCTCGTCCGGCTTGCGGGGGAGGAGCTTCTGCTGTACAAGGCCTTCCCGATCCACGTCGCCGTCCTCCAGGGGTCCACCGCGGACACGGACGGCAACATCTCGCTGGAACTCGAGCCGTCCAACCTGGAAGTCCTTGCCTGCGCCCAGGCGGCCTACAACTCCGGCGGGACCGTCATTTTCCAGGTAAAGCGGGTCGTCCAGCCCCGGCAGCTCCGTCCCCGGGACGTAAACATACCCGGCTTCATGGTGTCCGCGGTGGTCGTGAATCCCGGCCAGTGGCAGACCGTTGAAGGGGAATACAACGTGGGACTCGCCGGCGATTACCGCGTTCCCCTTTCCGCCATGCCGAACCTCGAGTTCGGTCCCCGCAAATGGGTCGCGCGGCGGGCCGCCCTGGAACTGCGGCCGGGGGCCGTCGTCAACCTGGGCTTCGGGATCGCGGACGGCGTCGCGAACATCGCCGCCGAGGAAGGACTCCTGGACGACATCGTTTTCTGCATCGAGCAGGGACTCATCGGGGGGATACCCTCCAAGGGCGACATCTTCGGCACCTGCCTCAACCCCGACGCCCTGATCGACGCCCCGTCCCAGTTCGACTTTTTTCACGGCGGCGGTCTGGACATGTCGTTTCTCGGCATGGCCCAGGCGGACGCGAAGGGCAACCTCAACGTGAGCCGGTTCGGCACCGCCATCACCGGCGCCGGCGGCTTCATCGACATCAGCCAGAACACGAAAAAAGTCACCTTCTGCGGCACCTTCACCGCCGGCGGCGTCGAGATCGCCTGTGAGGGCGGAAAGCTCCGGATCGTCCGGGAAGGGAAAATCCGGAAATTCGTGCCCCAGGTGGAGCACATAACCTTCAACGGGGACCTGGCCAGGCAGCGGGGGCAGGAGATCCTCTACGTCACCGAGAGGGCGGTTTTCGCTCTGGAAAACGATGGGCTGACGCTTAAGGAGATCGCCCCGGGGATCGACCTGGAGCGCGACGTGCTGGCCCACATGGATTTCCGTCCCCGGATCGCCTCTCCTCTCGGGGTCATGGACCCCCGGATCTTCGGGGACGCCCCGATGGACCTGCGGAGCGACCCGCTGTGGAGGAAAGAATGATCCGCGTAACCGGGGAGGCCCCGCACATCGTCAGCCTGACCCTGGACCGGCCGGAGGTCTACAACGCCCTGGATTTCGAAACCCTTGCGGAACTGTCCCGGGTCCTGGACGACCTGGCGGAGAAGGACGTCCGCGCCCTCATCGTGACGGGAACGGGAAAATCCTTTTCGTCCGGGGCGGACCTGAAGGAAATCGCGACGTTCTCTCCGGAAAAGGCCCGGGACTTTTCGCTGGCCGGTCACCAGGCCTTCGACAGGCTCGCGAACTTTCCCTGCCCCGTCATCGCCGCCGTGAACGGCTACGCCCTCGGCGGCGGCTGCGAGCTCGCCTGCGCCTGCGATCTCATCTACGCGGCTGACACGGCGAAATTCGGCCAGCCGGAGGCCCGGGTGGGCATGATCACCGGCTGGGGCGGCACCTTCCGGCTGGCGGAGAGGATAGGCCGGCACCGGGCGAAGCAGCTCGTCTTCACCTGCGAGATCATCACCGCCGAGAAGGCCCGGGAAATCGGCCTGGTGAACGGGATTTTTCCCGCCGGAGATTTCCGGACGGGCGTTCTCGGCGTCGCGCGGACAATCGCGGCGGGGGCCCCGACGGCGATCCGGCTCGAAAAAACCATGATAAACCGGCCCGCGGACGGTCTCCGGGGGACGGAGGAAGCGGAATTGCTGCGGCTCTGCGTGGAAACGGAGGACCAGAAGGAAGGGGTTCAGGCCTTTCTCGAAAAAAGGGAGGCCCGGTTCCGGAACCGCTGATGGGCAAGCAGTACCTGCACCATTCCATCATCGAAATCCTCCTGAATCGCATCGAAACCGGAGATTACCCGCCGGAAACGAAGATTCCCAAAACGAAGGAGCTCGCCCGCGAGCTCGGCACGTCGTCGGTCACCATCGACAAGGCCCTTTCCGCCCTGGTGGAGAAGGGGTACCTTACCCGAAAGGCGAAAAGCGGCAGCTTCATCACCTCCCGCTCCGGGTGGCCCCGGGGAGAGGCGGAAAACGGAGCGCCGGCGGTCTTCTACAGCCTGATGATGCGGGATTCCCCGTCGCCGTACTTCTGGAAGGACACCATAAAGGGGATACAGGACGCCGCGCAGGAGAGGGACGCCCACATCCTGCCGTGCTACATGGACGACGACGCCGCGGCGGCCCGGGACGCCGTCGCGGACCTCGGCCGTAGAGGGGTCAAGGGCATCGTGTTCGCGCCTCTCGGCAGGCCGACGGAAAAGGACTACGAGGAGTTCAACGCGGAAATAATCGACGCGGTCCGCGGCCGGAACATTCCCCTGGTCCTGGTGGACCGGTTTCTGCGTAGCCGGGACGTTTCCCACGTGGTGTCCCGGGACTACGACGCGGCGGTGCGTCTGACCGGGGAGCTTTTCGCGGCGGGTGCCCGGAAACCTGTCTGCCTGACCCGCCTGCACAACTCGCCCTTCGCGGCCCGCATCCGGGGGTTTCGGGACGTCCTCGCGTCCCGCGGTTTCGGCGGGGCCGACATTGACTCCCGGATAATCGATATCGGTCCCGGGACCGGCGCGTTCGACCCGAAGGACTCAGGGGCCTTCGTCCCGGTTTTCCGGGACCTGCCGGACTGCGACGGGATCTTCGCCGTCAACGCCGAAAATCTTCACGCCTGCGTCAACACCTTCGCTTTTCTGAAGGACAGGCGCTTCCGGAACGTCAGATTCGTCAATTTCGACGACCCCGGGCCTCTGAACATACCGGGTCTCGTGTCCACCGCGATTCAGGAGTCATACCGCATCGGCAGGCTCGCCGGCACCATCATCACGGACATGATTCCCCGGTGGCCCGACGCGGTATTTCACGTCGTAAAAGATTACCACTTCAGGAAATACGGGATGTGACGGTTTCCCGACCCCGAGGCTGATGGCCGCCCCATTTCACCCGGAACCTCAGCGTCGGGCGGTTTCCCCTCCCTCTTTTTCCAGATAATCGACCAGCAGGCGGAGCACCTCGCGGTTCCCCTCGGTGTCGGTGTACGGGACATGGCCCGCTTCCTTCACGTACGCGATCTCGAGGCCCGGCATCCTGCCCGTCAGGAAAGGCACATTGTACCGGAAATCCACGACTTTATCACGCCGCCCCTGTATGATCAGGCCCCTCTGCGGAATCGTCGGGTAATCTGCGGCCTCCGCGTTCCAGTCACGGAGGCGCTCCGCCCAGGAAACGGGAAAGACGTCGATCCCCAGGAGGGGGTCCGGTTCGCCGAGAGGCTTCAGACTTCTGACCGCCCAGCCCACGAGCCGGAGGCCCGCCACGCTGAGACCCCACCGTGCGGAGCGGACGAGGGGGTTGATGAAAACCACCCGTTCGAACGGCGAAGAGATGCCTTTCCCGGCGAGGGATTGGAGAAGGATGAAGAACGAGGCCGCCCCCGTGCTGTGGCCCACCGCTATCCATGGCCGGGGAAAAGCGGGCCCATCTCCGTCCCCGGGCCGGCCGTCCTCCGTCCCCCGGCGGAAAGCCTCGACGACCCGGCCGGCGGCGAGGCCGTACTCCGCGAAACAGCCGATATCCCCCCGGGGGCCGCCGGAAAAGCCGTGACCCGGCAAATCGTAGGCCGCCACCGAAAAACCGGCTTCCGCCGCGGCCTCGATGATCGGCCGCAGGGGGCCGGTATGGTCCAGATAGCCGTGGGCCAGGAAGACGGTCCCCTTCCTCCGTCCCCGGGGGACGAAATACTGGACCCCCAGAGACGGCGCCCGGTCCTCCAGCACCCCCATCCGGTGAAAAACGCCCGCCCGGCGGGTGAAATCAGGAAAACCGTAGAATTCCGCGTACCGCTTCGCCCCGGGACCGGGCGGTCCGCCGGCAGCATTTCCCGGCGCGCCCTTTTCACCGGGTTCCTCCGTCCCCGCCGTCCCCGGGACGCCGAATTCCAGCGGCCCGATCTCCGCCGCGAGCCTGCTCCGGAAATCGGCGGAACGGTCCGGCGGGGGCGCGTGCGCGCAGCCTAAAATCAGCGCCGAGGCGCAGACCGCGAGGCAGGCCGCCGCGGCCGGAACGATACCGGGAGACTTCATCCCCCAAGTCTGCCCCGGGGGGACGGAGGAATGCAAGAGGAGCGGCGCACCTTCCCCCACCGGGTATTGACGGAGCGCCGCTGAATAGATTAGTTTTACTACCACATTGGTAGCAATTCGTGCGCGGCGCCGGTTTCCGCGGGCGAAAGGAGAAAAGGAGATCCCATGGGCGGAAAAAATTATCGTTTCGAGACGTTGAGCCTCCACGCGGGCCAGGTCCCTGATCCCGCGACGGGGACCCGCGGCATCCCTGTGCACAGGACCAGTTCCTTCGTGTTCAAAAGCACCGAACACGCGGCCAACCTCTTCGCGCTGAAGGAGCCGGGAAACATCTACACCCGGATCATGAATCCCACGCAGGACGTCCTGGAGCAGAGGGTCGCCGCCCTGGACGGAGGGGCCGCCGCCCTCGCCCTCGCGTCGGGAACGTCGGCGGTATTTTACGCCATCATCACCCTGGCGAAGGCGGGCGACGAGATCATATCCGCGAACAACCTGTACGGCGGCACCTACACCATGTTCGACGCCATCCTGCCCCAGTTCGGAATAACCGTGAAATTCACGGGCAGCAACGATCTCGCGGCAGTCCGAAAGGCCGTCGGCCCGAAGACCCGGGCGATTTACGCCGAAACCATCGGGAACCCCTCCCTCGACGTGGCGGACATAGCTCCCCTGGCCGATCTGGCCCACGAGCTCGGCCTGCCGATCATCATCGATTCGACCTTCACAACCCCCTACCTGCTTCGTCCCATCGAACACGGGGCGGATGTCGTGGTGCATTCGCTGACGAAATGGCTCGGGGGCCACGGCTCGGCCATCGGCGGCATCGCGGTGGACGCGGCGAAATTCGACTGGTCCCGCCCCCGGTTCGATCTCTTCAACGAACCCGACCCGAACTATCACGGCCTGCGCTGGGCCCGCGATCTGGGAAACCAGAATGCCCTGGCCTACATCATGAGGATGCGGACGGTGCCGCTGCGGAACCTGGGCGCCTGCATTTCCCCGGACAACGCCTGGATGTTCCTGCAGGGAATCGAAACCCTTCCTTTGCGGATGGAACGCCATTCGTCCAACGCCGCCGCGGTCGCCGAATTCCTGAAAAAGGACAAGCGGGTCGCCTGGGTGCGGTATCCCGGCCTGCCCGACGATCCGTCCCATCCGACGGCGAAAAAATACCTGAAGAACGGATACGGAGGCATGGTCGTTTTCGGCCCGCGGGGCGGCTACGAGGCGGCGGTCAGGTTCATCGACAGGATCGGGCTTTTCTCCCACCTGGCGAACGTGGGCGACGCGAAAAGCCTGGTTCTCCACCCGGCGTCAACGTCCCATTCACAGCTCTCCGAGGAACAGCAGAGGGACGGAGGATTGTCCCCCGATCTTATCCGCCTGTCCATCGGGCTGGAGCACATAGACGACATCCGGGACGCTCTGGACGAGGCCCTGACCGCGTCCCAGGGGTGATTCGGAGGAAAAGACGGGCGGCGGCGGTAGACAAACCGGCCGCGTTGCTACAATAATACTTCCAGAAAGGAGACACTCCCCATGAAAAAATCGTTACTGTCCGTTTTGGTCCTTCTGGCCGTTCTCGCGGGACCGCTGGCCGCCCAGAACAAAATCGTTCTGAAGCTTGCCCACCTGAACGCGCAGCAGCCCTTCGAAATCCCGTCCGCCGCCATCGCGGCCGTCTTCAAGTCGTCCGTGGAGGCCAACTCCAACGGCGCCATCGAAGTGCAGATTTACGACAGCGGCGTCCTCGGCAAGGAACGGGAGACGATGATCCAGGTCCAGGGCAACATCGTCCAGAG
The DNA here is from genome assembly GCA_964529055.1 of uncultured Spirochaetaceae bacterium. GTDB lineage: Bacteria > Spirochaetota > Spirochaetia > DTKZ01 > DTKZ01 > JAKQWJ01. The sequence continues at coordinate 6,618 of CAZGUL010000027.1, read as the reverse complement.
CTACATCGCCTCCACCGGCGGCATGTCCACGTTCTATCCCCTCATCGACGTCACGAACCTGCCGTTCGCTTTCTCGAGCTACGCGGTGGGCTACAAGGTGTACGACGGGGATTTCGGCAAGGCCATGGCCGAGGACATCCGCGCGAAAACGAAATTCAAGGTCCTCGGTTTCGGTGAATCCGGCGGCTTCTTCGCTTTCACGAATTCCAGGCGCCCCATAAAGACGCCCGACGACATGAAAGGCCTGAAAATCCGGACCATGACGGTTCCCCTCCATCAGGACATCGTCAAGTCCCTCGGAGGCTCCCCGACGGCCATCGCCTGGGCCGAAGTGTACACCTCCCTGCAGACCGGCGTCGTCGACGGCCAGATGAACCCCATTTCCATCATCAACATGGCGAAATTCCACGAGGTGCAGAAATACATCACCCTGACGAACCACCTCTACGCCCCCTACGTGTGGGTCCTCAGCGACACCTTCTATCAGAAGCTTTCGCAGGAGCACAAGGAAGTCGTCGAGAACGCCGCGAAGGAAGCCCTCCTGGCCGGCCGCGGTCTCAGCCGCCTCATCGACTCCACCGACAAGGGGCTTCCGGTGCTGCAGGCGAAGATGGAAGTGTACAATCCCACCGCGGCGGAAATGCGGGCCTTCCGCGACAAGACGATCCCCGCGGCGAAAGCCTTCATCGAAAAGCAGTACGGCAAGGAAGGCGCCGCCTGGGTGGACCGCTTCCTGGCGGCCATCGCCAAGGCGGAGAAGGAGTAAGGAGAGTGAACGGTTCCGCGACGGACCGATTCCTCCAAAAGACGGCCGGGGGGATCGACAAGGCGGCCTCCCTGGCCTGCGGCATTCTGCTCGGAACGATGACGCTGGCGGTCCTCGCCGGCGTCCTGTTCCGTTACGTTTTGCTGAGACCCCTCGGGTGGACCGAGGAGCTGTCCCGTTACCTGATGATCTGGACCGCGTCCCTCGCGATCAGCGTCGGCATTTATCACGGGGAACACATAGGCCTCACCTTCGTGCCCGACCGGGTGCGCGGAAAGGTCGGCCGCACGGTCCTCCTGCTCTTCATAGACCTTCTCGTTCTGGGTTTCCTGGTCGTGATGACCTGGTTTTCCATCGCCATGGTGAGGGACGCGAAATTCCAGATAGCCCAGTCCCTGCCCATCAGCATGGTGATTCCCACCCTGGCCATACCCGTCTGCATGGGGCTTGCGATCGTCCAGATCCTGATCAAGATCGCTCTCGGCCTGCGGGGGCGGAAATTCAGCGTGAGCGAAAAAACGAACGTCGACATTTAGGAGGAAACAGCGATGATCATCTCCGTGACGGTCGTCTTTTTCACGCTTCTGGCTCTCGGCGTTCCCATAGGGTTCACTCTCGGCATCGCCGGTCTGGCGGGACTCTTCCTCACGAACATGGACGTGGGGCTCCTGTCCATGGCCCCCCTCCAGTATTTCTCCGGGCTGGACATGTTCACCCTCCTCGCCATGCCGTTTTTCATCCTCGCCGGCGAAATCATGAACAGGACGGGGATCACCGGACGGCTGGTCAAGTTCGCGAACATCCTGGTCGGACATCTGCGGGGCGGGCTGGCCCACGCGAACATCCTGGCCAGCGTATTCTTCGCGGGCATGACCGGGGCCGCCGTTTCCGACACCGCGGCCATCGGCACGATGCTGATTCCCGCGATGCAGGAGGACGGTTACGACCTGGATTTCTCCGCCGCGGTGACCGCCGCCTCGTCCATCATCGGGCCGACCATTCCCCCTTCCAACATGATGGTCATCTACGGTTCCCTGATGAACGTCTCCATCGCCGGTCTTTTCGCGGCGGGGTTCCTGCCCGGCCTGCTCCTCGCTTTTTTCCTGATGGTCCTGTCCGGCATCATTTCCGCGAAGCGGGGATATCCCAAATCGAAACGCAGCACGCTGAAGGAGATTGCCTGGGGTCTTAAGGACGCGATCATTCCGCTGCTGATGCCCATCATCATCCTCGGGGGGATACTGTCAGGCATCTTCACCCCGACGGAAGCGGCGGCCGTGGCAGTCGCCTACGCAACCGTGGTGGGGTTCTTCGTGCTGAAATCCCTGGGTCCCCGGGACATCCCGGAAATGCTGATCAAAACCGCCCGGATCACGGGCGTAGTGTTCCTGATCATCGGGACCGCTTCCATCCTGAGCTGGGTGCTGTCGTTCACCCAGGTGCCCCAGAAAATCGCGGCGGTCATGCTGTCCCTGACGGACGACCCCCGGCTCATCCTGCTGATGATCCTCGTCCTGATGCTTATCGTAGGCCTGTTCATGGACATCGCCGCGGCCCTCATCATATTGGGCCCCATTCTCCATCCCATCGCCGTCGGCATGGGTATGGAGCCGATCCACTTCGGAATCATCATGGTGCTTTCACTGAACATCGCCCTGATGACTCCCCCCGTCGGGGCCTGCCTCTTCGTGGCCTGCAGCATTTCGGGACTC
>CAZGUL010000027.1:0-4130 GCA_964529055.1 uncultured Spirochaetaceae bacterium | reverse complement strand
AAACTCTCCGAACTGAGCAGGGCCATACTTCCATTCATCATCGTGGAGATCATCGTGCTCTTCATCGTGGCGTACGTTCCCGCGATCAGCCTCGTTTTTCCGAGATTGTTGGGGTTTTAACGGTATGGACTGGAACAAGGTTGTCTTTTTCGACCAAGGAAAGGTCATTTTTCGCGAAGGGGAACCGGGAAAGGAGATGTACATCCTCCTTTCCGGCGCCGTGGACCTGAAAAAAAAGGTCGACCGGGGCGAGAAGGTGCTGAAAACGGTCGACGCGCCGAACGATTTCTTCGGCGAAATGGCGCTCATCGACGGCAGGCCCCGTTCGGCCACGGCGGTGGCGGTGAAGCCGTCCAAACTCCTGGTGATCGACGAAAGCAGTTTCGAAAAGATCATCCTGACCAACGGCAGGTTCGCCCTTAAGGTCATAAAGGTCCTCTCCGATCGCATCCGGAATTCGAATTTCCAGATCACCGACCTGATCGAAACGGGACCCCGGGAACGCATCCAGCGCGGCATGGCCGACTTTGCGATCCGGTACGGCGAGAAAATCTTCAACGGCGGCACCAAAATTCCGGTGGAAGGGATGAAGACCTGGATCAATTCGCATCTGGGAATCCAGAAGGAGGAAATCGACCTCCATCTCTTCCGGCTGGTGAAGGACGAAACGGTTTCCTACGCCCCTTCCAGCGCGAAAACGAAGGACAACATCGTTCTGTCCGAGGATTTCGTCCGGACGTACAACCGCCGCGGGTAAGTCCGGTCTTTCGCCTCAAACCGACGGAGTGTCGAATTCCCCATGGTGGACGCTGTCGGCAAGCCAGGCGAGATACTTCTCCGATCCGCCGCGGATGGGCAGGAACAGCATTTCAGGCACGTCGTACGGGTGCAGTTCCTTCAGCAGGAACTCGATTTTTTCAAGGCGGGACTGGAGCGTTTTGACGACCAGGAGCACCTCCTCATCCAGCTCGATTTTCTCTTTCCACCAGTACATCGTCGTGGCGCCCGGGAGGACCTGCACGCAGGCGGCGGCCCTGTTTTCGATCAAAGCCCGCGCGATGATGAGTCCCGCCTCGGGGGGTGCGGAAATCAGAACAACGCCGTACTCTTCGCTCATAGTACACCTCCGTTATACCGTATGTTGACGCCCCCGATACCATCGGGAACGGCGGCGGTCAGGAAAAAAAAGAGGTTCTTGCACCTGTACCGCCGTGCAAGAACCTCACCATGAAAACTCCCAGAGTAAAGGAGGAGGAAACCTCTAGGAGCAACCTCGGAATGTCGATGCCAACATCCAGGAACGTTCCCATTCCTATAGTGTAAACAATTTCTCCGGGAAAAGGTAACAAAAAAAGGGGGAGTTTGTTGCAAATTCCGCAATAATCTGGAATGATTCCCTTCATGGCGGACAACCTCGAAGGCGCCCCGAAGCCGACCCTCCTTTCCGGAATGGGGAAAACCCACATCGTTCTTCCCGCGTCGTTCCTGATGAGCGCGTCCCACGGCCTCATAACCTTCGGAATGGTGTATTACCTCCGTGACGCCTACGGCGCCTCCGCCGCGGTCATCGGCCGCTTTACCGCGTTTTATTCCCTTTCCTATCTTGCCGGGTGCCTGCTGCTGAAGCCGCTTCTCTCCAGCCTTCTGCCGCGGCGGTCCATGATGATTTCCTCCGCCGTGATGGGGACATCCGTCGCCGGCATCCTGCTGATCCGCTCCCTGGACACGGGTTTTCTGCTCTATGGAATGTTCGGTTTTTCGATCGCCCTGTTCTGGCCCCCCCTGATGGGCTGGCTGTCCGCCGAACGCGAGGGCCCGGAGCTTACCCGCACGATGGGCCGCTTCAACCTGGCATGGAGCTCGGCCAACGTTGCGGCACCCCTTCTCGCCGGCCTCCTTTTCGACATCGGCCCGGTCCTTCCCATCGCGGCGGGCATCGCCGCGGTTTTCGCGGTTTTCTTTTTCGTCCTCGCCGCCGCGCTTGTCCTGCCCCGTTTCCGCGCCGACACGTACCGGGAGCCCCGGTCCCGGGAAGAGGCGGGGCCGGAAAACAGGACGCCGGTCCGTCACATCGCCAGGCTGGGCGTTTTTTCGAGTTACGCCATGCTCGGCGTGCTGAGCACGATGTTTCCCCTCTTCGGCCGGGAAAATCTCCTCGTGTCCGCCGGAACGGTGGGAGCCCTTCTGCTGACCCGGGCCCTGGCGACGACGGCGGGCTTCGTCTTCTTCGGCAGGCAGCACGGCTGGCATTTCAGGACGGCCCCCCATTTTCTGACCCAGGCGGCCTTCGCCGGAATGACCCTCCTGCTGATCCTTGCGCCTTCAGTCGCCGCCTACATCGTCGTGCTGCCGCTTTTCGGCTTCGCGTCGGCCTACTCCTATTCCAGCAGCCTCTTTCACGGCGCCGCCGGCACCCCGCGCCGGGGACGGAGCATGACGATCCACGAGATCGTGCTGAACCTGGGACAGATCCTCGGCGCCTTCGGGGGAGGGATGTTCTTTCAGGCCGGAGGGATGCGGGGCACCCTGCTGTTCATGCTGGCGCTCTTCCTCCTGTGCGGAACGGCCCAGGCGGCGGTTGCGGTCCGTACCCGGGGAGCGGCCGCCCGTCTTTGACGAATCCGGAAATTTCAGTATATTATACGCGGGCGGCCTGCCACGGCGCCGCCCGAACCGGGTCGAACAGGATTATTTTTTTTCGGAGGTTAACGTGATACAGGAAAAATACGCGCAGGACGCCGCCCTTGTCCGGGAACGGAGCGTGCTGAAAAACGTCTACATGTGGATGGCCGCGGGCCTTGCGCTGACGGGGATCGTCGCGCTGGGTGTGGCGTCGAATCCGCGGTACATCGGGGCCATCTTCTCGAACCGTCTCGTGTTTTTCGCGCTGCTCTTCGCGCCGGTGGGCATCGTGATGTACCTTTCCGCAAGGATCGGCACGCTGAGCGCAGGGGCCGCGACCCTGTGGTTCGCCGCCTACGCAGCGTTGAACGGCGTCACCCTGTCGATCATTTTTCTGGCATACACCGGCACGAGCATCGCCGCGACATTCTTCATCACGGCGGGGACTTTCGCCGCGATGAGCGTTTACGCCGTCACGACAAAGCGCGACCTTTCGAGCATTTCCAGCTACCTGGTCATGGGCCTGTGGGGCGTCATCATCGCGTCGCTGGTCAACATGTTCCTGAAGAGCCCCGCCTTCGACTGGCTCATTTCCTTAATCGGAGTCGCGGTGTTCATCGGCCTCACCGCCTACGACACCCAGGTCATCAAGAACTGGAACGCCCAGGCCGGTTACGCCGACGACGAATCGGTATTCGTCCGGGTGTCGATCATGGGGGCCCTGAAGCTGTATCTGGACTTCATCAACCTCTTTCTGTTCATGCTCCGCTTTTTCGGACGGAGGCGGAACTAGAATCGGCGGCGGGGCGCGCGCCCCGCGTCATGCCTTCCGGAAAGGCACCCGGGCGCCCGTCGCGTCCCTTTTGTACACCCCGAAATCCGACAATTCCTCGATCTGCCTGCGGTCCAGCACCGGACCTTCGACGCAGATCCGGATCCCCGTGGGATCGCAGGCGCAGCTCCCGCAGATGCCCACCCCGCACTTCATGTACCGCTCCAGCGAGAACTGATACTCCATGCCGTCGAGGCGGGGACGCAGCGCGGCGAGCATGAGCTCCGGTCCCGCCGCGTACGCGAAATCGAATTTCTTCGTTTTCATGATCCGGTCCGCCAGGTCGACGGCCGTGAGTCTTTCGCCGGAGTCCTCGGCGGTTTCGAAGTAATCGAGGGGGAGCCCGCGGAACCGGTCTCCCAGAAGGATTTCACCCGGGGTTCGCGCCCCGCTCACCACGGTCACGCGGCCTCCGGAGGCGAGGAGCGCTGTGGCCAGGAGGTGCAGCGGGGCTATCCCGCAGCCGCCGCCCACGAGGATCGATTCGCCGGCAGACGCCGTGAAAGGCCGCCCGTAGGGACCCCGGAGGCTCATGAGGTCGCCCTTCTTTTTGCCGCAGAGCCGCCGGGAAAAAGGCCCGGATTCCTTGATGGTGATGCCCACCCGTCCGTTTTCGGCTTCCGAGACGGAAATCGGCTTTTCGCCTCCCCCGTAGTCGGCGACCATCAGGAACTGC
>CAZGUL010000026.1:0-14018 GCA_964529055.1 uncultured Spirochaetaceae bacterium | reverse complement strand
CCACCGCGTCGCCGGCGCGGACCTCCAGTAAGACTCCGTCCTCCCCGCCGAACCGCACGCGGGCGCTTCCCCCGTAGAACCCCAGCGCCTCGTGGGCCGTGGAATGGTAATGGTGAAAGCCGTAAACGCCGTTTCTCCAGGCCGCGGGCCAGCCTCGACGGGAAAACGTCTCCTCGAAGAACCTCGCCAGCTCCTCGCCGGAGGCCGGAAGGGCCCCCTCCCCGGCGGACGGCCGGTAGGCCAGCAGGGGCAGCTTCGGGTTGTTCGGAAACCGGCCCGCCGGCGGGACGGGAATGCTCCGGACTGAGAAAGTCACGGCTGCCGGGGCTTCCATACCGGCTTCCGTTCCCGGAAAGTCGCGTCCGGATCCAGTTCCCGCCACGAAACCCCGGCGCCCGCGATGACCGCAGGCACCCGGGTCCAGTCCGCCGCGACCTCGTCGTGGAAAGCCCTGTCCGTCACGGCGCTCCAGTTGCCCTTCTCGCCTTCCCGGAAAAGCGTCATCAGCGGAGGCTCCCGCCCGTCCCCGCCCGCTGAAACTACCCGGGCCTGAAAGCCCATCCGGACAAGAATGTCGTACCGGAGCAGGACCAGGTCGGAAGCCCGGGCCGACCCCCGGGTGACGATTTCCTCCGGCAGACGGAAATCGAGGTTCGGGTCGGCCGTGAAGGCTCCGGCTGCCAGCTGGTGCAGGTTTTTCGCGAATCCGCCTTCCCGGGAACGGACCCGGCGGATGAAGGCGAGGTACTCTTCCTCGTTTTTCTCGATGGGCCGGTACTGGTACAGGGAAAGGGCGGTTTTCGCCTCGATCTTGGCGGGAAGGTCCCGGAGCATGCCCTTGCCGTCCCGGATGCCCCAGAGCGGCTGTTCCGCGTTCCCGACGAGGCCCGCGGCGAGCATGGCCTCCGGAAAAGTCAGCCTGTCGGTCCAGGGCTCGATGAGGTTTTCCGCGGAATGTATCCGCACGACGAAATTCTCCTCGTACGCCCGGCGGACAAGCCCCCCCGTTTTCGGGTCGCCCCGGTAAAACCGGTCCACCACGGCGAGTACCGCCGGGCCCGGCTTTTCGGCGGAAAAGCTGAACCTGAGGCCGGCTTCGTCGTCGTAATAATGGAACACGTTCCGCCCCGCCGTCCGGTCCAGCCAGTACCAGGCCCCGCCCAGCCGGCGTTCCCGGTATCCGGTAAGGAATTTCTCCAGGGAGCGGACGATCCGCGGGTCGATGAGGACCGCGGTGGGGAATCCGTCGGGGTCCCCGGCGGCCAGGGTCTTTACGGCGCCGAATTCCGAAAACGGGAAGGAGATCACGGTCTCCCGCCGGGGGGCACGGCCGAATTCACGAGGATCGGGGTCCGCGTAAATCTCGACGGCATCGGCGGCGGAAAGAAGGGACGCAGACAGAAGCGCGGAAACCGCGGCCAGGACAAGGATCTTTTTCATACGCCCGTTAAATATAAACCGTGAAATGCCGCGCCGCAAGGGCGGCCGCGGAATCAGCACCGGAGATACGCGCCGCTCTCGATGAATGCCCGGACCATGGCGGGATCAAACTGGCAGCCGCCCTCCCGGCGGATTTCCTCGATGGCCTGCTCCAGCGGAAGGGCGCTGCGGTACGGCCGGTTCGAGGTCATGGCGTCGTAGGAATCGCAGACCGTAATGATCCGCGCGAAGGGATCGATCGACTCCCCCGCGGCTCCGTCCGGATAGCCCCCGCCGTCCCACCTTTCGTGGTGCTGGCGCACCGCCCCCAGAACGGGCGCGAAAAACTCCACGTTGCGGAGGATGGATTCCCCGATTTTCGGATGCCGGGAGATGATCCTGCGCTCGTCCGGGTCAAGCGGAACGATCTTATGGAGAAGCGTCTCCGGAATTCCGATTTTACCGATATCGTGAAGAAGGGCGGAATACTCGAGCATTTCGATGGCCGCGGAATCGTAGCCCAGGTATTCCGCCATTCCCACCGACAGGACCCGGACCCGCTGGCAATGGCCCCGGGTGTATACATCCTTGGCCTCGATCGTTTCCGCCAGGACCTTGACGGTCTGGATGTTCATCTGCCGGAGCTTCCGGTACGCTGTCTGGAGTTCCCGGGTGCGTTCCTCGACCATCATCTCCAGCTGCAGTCTGTACTCCTCGTTCTTCCGGGCGAGCCTCTCGTTTTCCAGCAGGACAGCCCGGAACTGCATCGCCCGGGAAATCGTCTCGCCGATCTGCTGCAGCCGCGCGGGCTTCACGATGTAATCGAAGGCCCCGCTTTTCAGGGACGCGAGCCCCGTTTCCAGATCGTTGAACGCCGTCAGCATGACCACCGGCGAATTCGGCCGCAGCCGTTTTATCCTCGGCAGCGCTTCTAGCCCCGTCATGACCGGCATCCGGATGTCCAGCAGGATGCAGTCCGGATCGATGGAGCTGCCGGAAAGGAGTTCGATCGCCTCCATGCCGTTTCCGCAGGCGGTCACCCGGAAACCGGAGGATTCAAGCCCCAGGTGCAGGACTTTCTGCATGGCCGGTTCGTCGTCGACAACAAGGACCGAACCGCCGCGTTCATCGGTGTCCATCGGCGCCTCCTCCCCCGGGTCCGAGCAGGAAGGGGACCCGGGATTTGTAGTCCCCGTAATTCACGAAAAACCGCGGAAAGAAAAATGCGTCCTGGACCGCCACCAGCAGGAAGTCCAGTGCGGTGACAAAAGCCGCGAAGGCCGCCCCCTCTCCCCCGCGGAAAAGAACGAGCCCCGCCATGAGACCGGCGAACCACAGGAAACCGGGATGGCGGGAGAATCCGTAGGTGCCGGAGCTCACCGCGACATCCGCCGCCAGACCGAGCCTTTTTTTCGCCGCGGGAATCTCGATGAAAACCGAGTATACCAGGAGGGCCCCGAAGACGACGCTCACGGCGGCGCCCGCAAAGGCCGATAATGAAAAAAAGCTCCATTCCCGGAGTCCGGCGGCGGCGAATCCCGCGACCGATGCGGCCACCAGGACGTATCCCGCAGCGGACACGGGCCCGGCCGCCGCGGAGACCCGCAGCCGGAGGAAGTCGGAAAGAAAAAGTGCGGCAAAGCCCGTCGAGGCTGGTAAAATAAGTGGCATGGCGATATAAATTATGCTATATTATCTAGAAAATTTCCATTTCTTTATATGGAAATAAGGACTTTTTCATGATTTTGGACTTTTCAACGATAATACCCGCGGTTTCTTTCCTGATATACATCCCGTTCATCATTTTCGGTCTGTATCACCGCACCCGGGAATCGGTGAGCAGACCCTTCCTCCTCTACATGTCCTTCATGGCCCTGTGGAGTTTCGGCTCCTTCATGATGCACGCCGATTCCGGTGTGGCGACTCCCCTGTTCTGGAACCGTTTCATGCTCGTCGGACTTCTGGGCGGACCCATAGCGATCTTCTACACCCTGCATGAGCTGTCGAACTTCAAGCGCAGCGGGTACAAGTATTTCCTGTACGCCGGAGGCGCCCTGTACATCCTGCTTCAGGTGCTCAACCTGACGGGAACGATCGTGTCCGACGCGGGATTCCAGGAAGGCGAATTCTATTACGTCCTGGGGCACGGCGCCTTCCTCGCCTACTCGCTGTGCTACTTCTACCTTATCCTGGCGATTCTCCTGGTCCTCCGGGAACTGCAGAAAAGCAAGAACATCTTCACCCGGAAGACGCTGCGCCTCGTCATCGCCGGCGCAATCATCCTGCTGTTGGGCGTTCTGACGAATCTGCACGCCCCCCTGGGCCGGTACCCCATCGACCTCTTCGCGGCGACGATCAACGCGGCGATCCTGTTCTATGCCGTGTACAAATACCGGCTGGTGCATTACTCCGTGTCCGTGCTGAAGATCCTCCTGTATGTTTTCCTGTCCGTGCTGAGCGGCGTCATCTTTTTCACCGTGTTTCAGCTCACCTTCCGGTACAACGAGGACCTGACCGCCCCCGGCCTCCTTTTGACGTCCATCCTGCTGGGTTTCGTGGCGGCCTTCATCTTCCACCCCCTCCGCGCCTCGGCCCAGGCGGCGCTGGAAAAACTCTACGCCGGAAAACGTTTCGGCTATTACAAGGGTCTCCGGAAATTCTCCGAGGGGCTCGCGTCCATCGTCGACCTGGAGTCCCTGGGGGAACTCACCATCGACAAGGTCGTGGACACCTTCAGCCTGGACTGGGCCTGCATGCTGACGCTGGATTACGGAACCCGGAGTTACCGGCTCAGCGCCGCGCGGAACCTTCCCCTGGGTGACACCTACGTGAACGGCCAGAACCCGGACATCAGCCTTTCACGTAACAACGATCTGATCAGGAAATACTCGCCCGCCCACGCGCGGGAGGAAAGGGGCCGGACCCTTTCCATGGGCCGGACGGAAGATTTACCGGTAACCTTCGAGATGGAAGGGAAAAGCGCCTCGATCCGGCCCAGCCTCATCGTGCCTCTGCGGTTCAAGGAGAGGCTGAACGGGCTCATCATGCTGGGGAACCGGATGGACAAGGACTATTACAACCAGTCCGACACGGAAACCCTGGAAATTCTCGCCGGCCAGTGCTCCGTGGCGGTGGAAAACGCCATATCCTTCGAGCGGCTCAAGCGTCAGCAGAAGCGCCTGCAGGTCATGAACAACGAGCTTATCCTGAGCCGCAACAAGCTCGAGGCCTTCTTCGACGGGATTTCGACCCCCATAGCGATCACCGACATCAATTACAACATCATCACCACGAACATCGCGGCGAAGAAGTATTTCAGCGCCTCGTCGTTCGAGGAGCTCGTGGGCAGCAAGTGCTACAAGGTGTTTTTTCACCGCGACCGGCCCTGCCTTGAATGCATGGCCCAGGACTGCCTCCACACGAACCTCACTTTCAGCTCGGAGAAGAAGGACGAAAAGAGCCTTCTGACCTTTTCCCTGCAGTTCTATCCGATTCACGTTCCCCAGGGATCGGACCGGATTTTCCTCGAATTCTTCCAGGACATCACCCAGCAGAAGAACCTCCAGGAGGAGCTCATCCAGTCGGAAAAGCTCGCCGGAATCGGAACCCTGGTGTCCGGCATAGCCCACGAAATCAACAATCCCCTGGGCGGCATCCTGGGGACCGCGGACCTGATACTGACCGAAACCCAGGGGGACACCTCCGTCCGGGAATATGTGGAAGACATAATCTCCTACGCGCAGAACGCTGCCGAGGTCATCCGGGAACTGATGATCTACTCCCGGAAGGACCACCCGCAGACCGAACTGATCAAGATACGTGAAGTTATCGAAACGGCCCTGAAGATGGCACAGCGCGGGCTGGACTTCAAGCAGATCCAGGTGGAGAGGGATTACGACGAAAGCCCCCCGCTGGATGCGAACCAGACCGAGCTTCAGCAGGTTTTCCTGAACCTCATCATCAACGCCGTCCAGGCCATGGACGGTAACGGGACCCTCACCCTGAGCGTCAAACACCGGGACCCGGATATTTTCATTTCCATTTCGGACACGGGCAAGGGCATCGTCGAGGAAGCCCAGGACAAAATCTTCAATCCCTTCTACACGACGAAGGACCCGGGTGTCGGCACGGGGCTCGGCCTCAGCATCGTGCACCAGATCGTGACCAAGCTCGGCGGGCGCATAAGCCTGGAAAGCAAGGTCGGCCGGGGAACGTCGTTCACGATCCGGCTCCCCGCGTCGGGGGAGGATTCGACGAAAATCCGCTTCGTCCACACGAAGACGCGGCAGGAGCAGGAGGACACCTTCTACCTGCAGCGGAAGGTCCTGGTGGGCGAGAAGGGTTACCTGGAGGAGACCATTCACCGCAAGGAAGACGAATGGGCCTTCCACGTCATCGCCTACAAGGGTATCCAGCCCGTAGGCACGGTGTCCTGCATAAGCCGGGAAACATTCGGACGCCTTCCCCTGGAGAGCAACTTCAAGCTCAAACCCTACCTGAACGGCAAACCGGCGGCCGAAATAGACCGGCTCGCGGTGCTGAAGGAGGAACGGGGCAGCATCGTTCCGCTGGGCCTCATGACGCTGGCCTATCTCTATGCAAAGGCGCAGGGCGCGGAAAGGATTTTCCTCGATGTTTTCGCCGACGAGAAGAAGCACATCAAGATGTACGAGAAGCTCGGTTTCCAGATCATCGGCGAGTACAGCGCGCCGGGGCCCGTCACCGTCATGATGCTGGACCACAAATCGGACTACGAAAAGACCGGGCGCATGAACTCCTTCGTCCGGCCCTTCCTGTCCCGGCTGGTGACGCGGATGGACTTCGAAGGGAACGAGAGAGATATCATCCTTTCGGAAATCGAGTCCATGAACAATGCCGGCCGCGAGCCGGAGGAGATCACTCCGTCCGGTACGTGACGAATTCCACCACTTCCGACGTGACGAAACCCTCCGCGACGACCTCGTCGAGAAACGGCATGATGGACGCGACTTTTTCCTCCGTGTCGACGAGCTCGACGACCACGGGCAGGTCGTCCGAGAGCGCCAGGAGTTTGGCCGCGTGCAGCCGGTTGTCCGTGCCATAGCCCAGTATCCCGCGAAAAACCGAGGCTTGCCGTATTTCGAGCTCCCGCGCCTTCATCACGACGGTCTCGTAGACGGGCCTGCCATGCCTGCGTTCCGTTTCCCCGATGAATACCCGGAGAAGGACTCCCCGTTCCGTCTTTTTCATTCCATCCCCCGTTCAGCCGGCGCCGCGCATGAGCAGCCGGGCGGCCGCCGTTCCGAAATACACCGCCAGGACGCCCCCCGCGACGCTGAAAACCGCGTTCGCCAGCGCGTACGCAGCCTCCCCGTCCCGCAGGAGGTTGACGGTTTCCAGGCTGAAAGTGGAAAACGTCGTGAAGGCACCGAGAAAGCCGATGGTCAGAAAGGACCGGTACGCGGGGGGCAGCGAAAGGGTCTCGAACAGCTCGAACAGAAATCCGATGGCGAAGGAGCCCCCCAGATTGATGACAAGCGTTCCAAACGGAAAGGCCGCGCCCGCGCTCCGCGCCACCCATACGGACACGAAATACCTGGACAGCGCGCCGCAGCATCCGCCGAGTCCGATGAAAAGGTACCGATACATGATCGCCCCATTCAATACCCGGACGGCGGCGCCGGTCAAGGGCGGTTTTTCATGATTTTCCCTTGCGGTCTTCCCGGGTATCCGTTACAGTGAAAACCATGAACATCACACTGTATTCCCGGGGCGCCGCCCGGGAGGTTACCGGCTCGAGGCATTTCCTCGAGGCCAACGGCGAAACCATCCAGATCGACTGCGGAGCGTTCCAGGGCCGGAGGAAGGAAGCCGACGAAAAGAACCGGGCCCATTTCGGGGATGCGAAATCCGTCGCCGCGATGGTGCTGACCCACGGCCATTACGACCATAGCGGCCTCGTTCCGCTCCTGGTGAAGAAAGGCTTCGAGGGCAACATCTACTCCACCCCCGCGACGCGGGACATCGCCTCGCTTATCATGATGGATTCCGCCCGGATTCAGGCGCGGGACAGGGAATATATGGCAAAGCAGGCGGCGAAACGGGGGGAGAAATTCACCTGGGAGCCGCTCTTTACCGAGGGCGACGTCGTCCAGGCGGTCCACCGCTTCGTTACGGCCTCCTACCGGAGGCCCATCCCGATCGCTTCCGGCGTCACCTGCGAATTCTACGACGCCGGGCACATTCTCGGCTCGTCGCTGGCCGTCCTGGACGTCAAAAACGGCGGCGCCGAAACCCGGATCGTCTTTTCCGGCGACCTGGGCCGCAAGAACAAGCCGATCATCCGGGACCCGCAGCCCGTGCCCGCGCCGGACTATCTGATACTGGAAAGCACCTACGGCGACCGTCTCCACGATACCTCCGAAAGCGCGCTGGAAAAGCTCGCAGCCATCGTCAACGCGGCCGTGAAGCGGGGCGGCAAGATCATCATCCCCGCCTTCGCGGTGGAAAGGACCCAGGAGCTGGTGTATTACTTCCACCTGCTGACGGACGCCCGTAAAATCCCGGAAATCCCCATCTACGTGGATTCGCCCATGGCGACCAACGCGACCACGATCTTCCAGGTGCACCCGGAATGCTACGACGAGGAAATCCACGAGGCCTTCCTGAAGCACCACAAGAACCCCTTCGGTTTCAACAGCCTGAAGTACACCATGAGCGTGCAGGACTCGAAGGATCTCAACAAGGTGGACGGACCGGCGGTGATCATCTCCGCCGACGGCATGTGCGAAGCCGGCCGCATTCTGCACCACCTGGCGAACAACATCGGGGACCCCCGCAACACGATCCTCATCGTCGGCTACATGGCGGAGAACACCCTCGGGCGGCGGATCAGGGAAGGCGCGCGGGAAGTGAAGATCTTCGGAAGCATCTACCCGGTCAAGGCTTCGGTGGAGGAACTCTCGGTTTTCAGCGCCCACGCGGATTACAAGGAAATGGGGGACTACCTCAAGTCCCTGGACCTTTCGCGGCTGAAGAAGATTTTCCTGGTCCACGGCGAAGGGGAATCGCAGACCAAATTCAGGAAATACCTGCTGGACCTCGGGATCCCCGCGGTCGAGATCATGGACCCCGGGAAGAGGTACGAACTCAGTACAGCCGCTTCTTCCTGATGCCGGCAAGACTTCGCACATTGTGGCTGCCGACGGAATAAGATATAATTTCCCCCATCTCACGCACAAGAGGAACAATCATGCAGCAAAGCCTGTCTTCGGCAACCGGGAGAGACCGGTTTCTCTCATCCATCGGCGCCCTCGCCGCGACGCTCGGGTCGGCGGTGGGGCTCGGCAATATCTGGAAATTCCCGTTTCTGACGGGAGTGAACGGGGGCGCGGCCTTCGTCTTCACCTACATCCTCAGCGTCCTGCTGGTGGGCCTGCCCGTTCTCGTCGCTGAGCTCGCCATCGGCCGGCGCATCCGGATGAACGCTGTCTCGGCGTACCGGGAAACCGTTAAGGGTGAGCCGGGCTGGACGTGGATCGGCATCGCCGGAGTCGCGGCCGCTTTCCTGATCATGGCCTTTTACACGGATGTGGCCGGCTGGGTCTTCGCCTTCGCCGCGTACTCCTTCAAGGCCTTCGTCACGGGCGCGGGCCCCGTGGGAAAGGATGCTTTCGGCGCCCTCGCGTCGGGGACCTGGGAGCCCCTGTTCTGGCAGCTCGTCGCGCTGGGGACCACGGGGGCCATAATTTCCGCGGGAGTCAGCCGGGGCATCGAGCGGGTAACGAAGATTCTGATGCCCGTTCTCCTCGTCCTGCTGGTCATCTGCGACATCCGGGCCCTGACGCTTCCGGGGGCCGGCAGGGGAATCGAGTTTCTCTTCAAACCCGACTTCTCGAAGCTCACAGGAATGGCGGTCCTCACGGCCCTGGGCCTTTCCTTCTTCAAGCTCTCCCTCGGGATGGGAACGATGACGACCTACGGGTCCTACCAGCCGGACTCGGTCAATCTTATAGGAAACGCCGCGAAGGTCGCCTTTTCCGACACCGCCATCTCGCTCCTCGCGGGGCTCGCCATTTTCCCGGCCGTCTTCGCCTTCGGCTTCGAGCCCGCCGCCGGACCTTCGCTGCTCTTCATCACCATTCCGATGGTATTCGGAAAAATGCCCTTCGGCGGCTTCTTCACGACCCTGTTCTTCGTGCTGGCCGGCATCGCCACGATCGGCGCCATGGTGTCGCTGTTCGAGGTTCCCGTCGCCTGGCTGACCGAGAAAAAGAAAAAGCCCCTCACCCGGCGAAAGGCTTCGGTGATCACCGGGGCGGTCATCTTCCTGTTCGGAGTGCCGGCGACGCTCTCGCTGGGGCCCCTGGAAGGGATCAAGGTCTTCGGCAGGAATTTCTTCGACCTTTTCGACTTCCTTTCCTCGAACGTGATCCTGCCTCTGGGAGGCATTGGCATCGCGCTGGTCCTGGGATGGAGACTTTCGAAAAGTGATTACGCCGCCGAAATCATGAAGGGCGTCCGGGGGAAGGCCCCCTACGCGGCGTGGATTTACACGGCGCTGAAGTTCGTCGCCCCCGCGGCGATCGCCCTCGTCATGCTGAACGGCCTGGGGATCATCTGAAAACGAAGCCGGGCGGGGAACCGCCCGGCCGACCCCTACCCGATGGCCGCCGGGCCCGTTTCGCCGGTCCGGATCCGGATGCACTCCTCCAGGGGCATGATGAAAATCTTCCCGTCCCCGATTTCGCCGGATCGCGCCCCGGCGATGATGCCTTCGATCGTGGGCTTGACGAAGCCCTCGTTGACCGCCACTTCGAGCCTCACCTTTTTGAGTAGGTTCACCTCCTCCTCCACGCCGCGGTATGATTCATGGTAACCCTTCTGCTGGCCGCAGCCCAGCGCGTTCGTGACCGACATCTTGAAAATCTCCCGCTTGTACAGTTCCTGCTTGACGTCGTTGAGCCTGTGGGGCTGAATATAGGCGATTATAAGTTTCATGACATTCTCCTTTCCTTAAACGCTGGTGAAGATCTGAAAGCCGCTGTAGGCTTCCATTCCGTGCTCGCCGATGTCCAGACCCATCAGTTCCTCGTTCCTGCTTACGCGGATTCCCATGACGAACTTAATGAGAAACCAGCCGAGAAAAGCCGCACCGAAAGCGAAAACCGCAACGGCGGCGGCGCCAAGAAGCTGAACGCCGAGCTGACCGAAGCCGCCGCCGGCGAAAAGGCCGTTGGAGAGAGTGTCGGTGTCGGTTCCTATCCTTGCCGCAACATCCTTCGACGCGAAGAGCCCCACCGCAAGGGTTCCGAATATGCCGTTCACCAGGTGGACCGACAGCGCTCCCACGGGATCATCGATCTTGAGCCTGTCGAACATCGTGACCGCCAGAACGACAAGCACGCCGGCAATCAGGCCGATGACGATGGATGCGGGCAGACCCACGAAGGCGCAGGGTGCGGTTATCGCGACTAGCCCCGCGAGGGCGCCGTTCAGGATCATCGACAGATCGGGTTTGCCCAGCAGAAGCCACGCGGCGGCGGTGGCGCTGAGAGAGGCCGCGGCCGCGGCCATGTTCGTCGTGACGGCGATATGAGCAATCGCCTCCGCGTTGAGGGCCATCGTCGATCCGGGATTGAAACCGAACCATCCGAACCACAGCACGAAGACTCCGAGAGTCGCCAGGGCCATGTTGTGGCCGTAAATCGGCTTTGCCTTCCCGTCGCTCTTGAACTTGCCGAGCCGCGGTCCGAGCAGAAGGATTCCGGCAAGCGCGGCCCAGCCTCCCACGGAATGCACAACCGTGGAGCCGGCGAAGTCGAACATGCCAAGGGAGCCGAGCCAGCCGCCGCCCCAGATCCAGTGGCCGACCACAGGATAAATGACCGTCGCGATCAAAACGGTGAAAAGGATGAACGATACGAATTTAATCCTTTCCGCCACCGCCCCGGAAACGATCGTCGCGGCGGTCCCGCAGAAAACGAGCTGGAAAAAGAATTTCGCCGAAAGCGGAACGCCGGTCCAGCCCAGGGCGGAGTACGCGCCTTTGTACGCCTCGCCGGCGGCCGGGCTGTTGTCGGCTCCGGACAGGAAAAAAAGCCCCTCGAATCCGAAGATCGGGTTTCCGTTTCCGTACATGATGCCGAAACCGATCGCGTAGAACGCGAGGGTCGATACGCCGAAAACGATGAAGTTCTTCGCCAGAATATTCACGGAGTTTTTCGCACGGCAGAGCCCCGACTCGACCATGCCGAAACCGAGGTTCATGAAAAAAACCAGAAATCCCGCGAAAAGCACCCATAGCGTGTCCAGCGCCACTTTGACAGCGGTGTCGTCCATAAAGTATTCTTATCCTCCTGAGAAATTTGTATGATGTAATTTAGCAAGCATCATACCAACCGTGTCGGTCCTTGTGCACTTTTAACTAATCTTTACCGTGTAAGGAAATAAATGGCACCTGTTCCGGCGCGGGGCCCTCGCAGAAACCGCCGCCCGACCCTTTATATTACGTTTACGTCGTTTACATATATCAAGGCTACGTTTTTGTAGCTTTTTACAATCACGCCGGACGTCCCCCGCGATCGCCATCCGGGGAGACGGCGGAAAAAAAAAGCGGCCCCCCCCGGGGGGGCCGCCCTGCCAGCCTTCCGCTTCAGCGGCGCCGGCTGAACTATACGGTGTAGGTGCTCGCGGACACGTTGCCGCCCGTGCCGGTCCAGTTGGTGTGGAAGAATTTGCCCCGGGGCTTGTCCACCCTTTCGTAGGTGTGGGCGCCGAAGTAGTCCCGCTGGGCCTGCAGAAGGTTGGCCGGCAGCCGCTCGCTCCGGTATCCGTCGTAGAAGGCCAGGGCCGTCGAGAAGGCCGGCATCGGGACCCCGTTGACGGCCGCGGCGGCGACAACGCGTCTCCAGGAAGGCTCGCATTTCTTTAAAACCTTCATGAAATAGTCGTCCAGCATCAGGTTGTTGAGTTTCTTGTTGCGGACGAAGGCGTCCTTGATGCGGCCCAGGAACACGCTGCGGATGATGCAGCCGCCCCTCCACATCAGGGCGATCCCTCCGTAATTCAGGTTCCAGCCGTATTCCTTCGCAGCCTCCCGCATCAGCATGTAGCCCTGGGCGTAGGAAACGATTTTCGACGCCAGGAGCGCCTTCCGGATGTCCTCGATGAAGGCGTTCTTGTCGCCGTCGAATTTCGGCTTGACCCCTTTCAGGATTTTCGACGCCGCGACGCGTTCCTCCTTCAGGGCCGACAGGCAGCGGGAATACACCGCCTCCCCCATCAGGGTCGTCGGGACGCCCATGTCCACGGAACTGATGACCGTCCACTTGCCGGTACCCTTCTGCCCGGCGGTGTCGAGGATCTTGTCCACCAGGGGCTTCCTGTCCTTGTCCTTAACGGCGAGAATGTCCCGGGTGATCTCGATGAGGTAACTGTCGAGTTCGCCCTTGTTCCATTCGGCGAAAACCGTGTGCATCGCCGGGGCCTTCATCTTGAGCAGGCGGCTCATCATGTCGTAGGCCTCGCAGATCAGCTGCATGTCGCCGTACTCGATGCCGTTGTGGACCATCTTGACGTAATGGCCCGCCCCGTCCTCGCCGACCCAGTCGCAGCAGGGCTCGCCCTCGGGGGTCTTCGCGCAGATCGACTGGAAAATCTTCCTGACCAGCGGCCACGCCTTGGGATTGCCGCCGGGCATCATGGACGGGCCGTTGCGCGCGCCCTCCTCGCCGCCGGATACGCCGGTGCCGATGTAGAGAAGGCCCTTTTCGGCCAGGTACTTCGTGCGGCGGATGGTGTCCGGAAAGTGGGAATTCCCCCCGTCGATGACCAGGTCGCCCGGCTCCAGGTGGGGCAGCAGCATTTCGATGAACTCGTCCACCGCACCGCCGGCCTTGACCATCAGCATGATTTTCCGCGGCTTCGCGAGCAGTCCGATGAACTCTTCCAGCGATCTGGCTCCGTGGATCGTTTTCCGCCCCTTCGCCGCGTCGGCGAGGAACTCGTCGACCTTCGACACGGTGCGGTTGAACACGGCGACGCTGAATCCCTTGTCGTTCATGTTGAGGACCAGGTTCTGGCCCATCACGGCGAGGCCGATAAGGCCGATGTCCGCTTTCTGACTCATACCCATTCTCCTTGATAATTGTGCGTTTGCGGCCCGCATCTCGTCGGGGCCGCCTATCCGTTTTCCGTGAATTTCTTCTCCCAGGCCCACAGTCCCACCGCGGGATTGGAAATGAAATAAACAACCTCCCCGTCGGGCATGGTGTTGTACCCTTCCGCGAGTTTATCCGGATCGTACCGCTTCATCATGCGTCCGATGTCCTCGCAGTCGAAACCGACACCCTCGATTTCAGCCCGTGAAATCCGGCCCGGGCAATAGGTTATTCCGAACCTCTCCTCCGACGAGCCGTGAATGAGGTGCGCCGCGGCGGACAGGTTGTCCCGCAGGTCCTCGTTTTTTTCCACCGCGGCGAGGGTCGCCGGAGTCCCCTTGTAGCCGTATTTTCGGATAAGAGCGTCGATGGTCCTGTCCTCGCCGAACTCCCGGAGTCCCGGCGCCAGCACGACGAGCCGCCCGCCGTCGGCTATTGCCATCCGGGTACGGTACACGC
>CAZGUL010000025.1:0-14271 GCA_964529055.1 uncultured Spirochaetaceae bacterium | reverse complement strand
TACGTCGTGGAAATCAACCGGATGATATCCGAACTCGCCGCAAGGACGAACCTCCTGTCGATGAACGCGGCAATCGAGGCCGCCCACGCGGGCGAGGCCGGAAAGGGCTTCAGCGTCGTTGCCGACGAGATTCGCGCGCTGGCGGAAACGACGGCGAAAAACACCCGCCTGGGGAAGGACAGCCTGAAGAACATCCTCGACGAAATCGACAAGGCCCTGCGGGTTTCCGGCGAGACGGGACGGACGTTCGGCCGCATGAAGGATGTCGTGGACGTCGTGGCGGGCGGCACGAACGAAATCGCCGCGGGGATGCGGAAGCAGACCGACGCGAACACGGGGGTCCTGGGCCGGCTGGAAGAGACGATGAACCTGGCGAAGGAAGTGGAAACCCTCACGGAGGATCTTGCCGGACTTTCCGACGAGATGATGCGGAACATCAGAATCCTCAGCGACGGGGTGCGGGAAACGAGCGCCCTGTCGGAGGACATGAAGAACCACAACAGCCAGGTCCGGGAGGCAATGGGAGAACTCACCGCCCTGGCCGACAAGGTCCGGGATCTCAGCGCCGGCGTGGACAGGCTGCTGGGGGAATTCAGGATCTAGAGAGGGGTGGCTTCCTAATCCATGAACAGCTGGAGAACGACGCAGAACTGGCCCGCGTAATAGGGCGGCAGGATATACAGATCGCTGCGGGGAATCGGCGTGCGGAACAGGTTGTGCGCGATGAGGCTGTCGGAAACGTAAATCAGGGAGGCGCCGCAGAGCAGGAGGCCCTTTCGTACGGCGGACGGCCCGGGATGCAGGGCGAAGGCCGCGGCGCCGAAAAGCATGAACGAAACGACGAGTATGTAGAAAATCACCGGGCCCCTGAGGGCGGGGGAAAGTCTGCGGAAGGTCATGAACTGCAGGTACGCGACGGCGGCAAGCAGGGCGGCGACGCCGGCCGACGCGGGAAGAATGGCTCCGTGGGCGAGGAACGTCAGGCCGTAGACCAGGTACCCCAGCAGAAAGCCCGCGAGACCGTAGATGAAGGTGCGTGAATTGTCGGGCTTTCCCAGGATGAAGTCCGCGACGACGCAGAAAGCGAGTCCGAGCACGATCCCCGCCGCGAACAGGGGCCGCGGCCCGGCGGCAAGCGCGGGGACGGTGAAAACGAGCAGCGTCAGCGGATAGAGGGCCTTCACGAACTGCACTCCCCGGAGTCCCCGGACGCCGAACCAGGTCCCCGCGCCGCCCAGAACGGCGCACAGGAGAAACAGGGCCGTCTTCAATCCTCCGCCCCCCTTCTTTTTATCTGTTTGTTCATGTACATCCGTGAATCGGCGACCCGGAGCAGGTCCCTCGCTTCGGCGCTTCCCGCGGGATCGTATTCCGCGAGCCCGTAGCTTACCGCCATCGGAAAGGGGTTCGTCCGCGATGCGTCCCGCAGCCCGGCGTCGATGTTGCGGATGATTTTTTCCGCTTCCTTTTCCCGGCGGCCGGGAAACATCACGATGAACTCGTCCCCGCCCATGCGGGCCGCGGAATCGCAGGGCTGCATGACTTCTCCGATTGTCCGCGCGATGGTCTGAAGGTAATAGTCCCCCTCCCTGTGGCCGAATTCGTCGTTCACGTTTTTCAGCCTGTCCGCGTCGAGAAAGCCCACGGTGAGGGGGGTCCTCGTCCGGGAGGCCGTTTCCAGAAGGTTCGCGAGGATCGCCAGGCCGGCCCTGCGGTTGCGCATTCCCGTCAGCTCGTCGGTGCCGGCGAGTTTTTCGAGCTCCCTGTTCTGCCGGAGGGCCTGGGTTTTCCGGACGAAATCCTGGAACCGCATGTTTTCCTGCACCGGGGCGATGACGGAAATGATGAGCCCGGCGAAAACGGGATTCGTGAGAATGGAAAAATCCTCGAAGCTCAGATTTCCCCCGGCGGCAAGCGCCGCGACCATGACGAGCAGCGGCGTCTCCGCGATGAGGACGAAATACGGCCTGACGCCGCCGGAGAAAAGGAGCACGGTTATCATTCCCACCAGGACGCCCGAGGATACTGCGGACCTGTGCCACTGGTTGAAGAGGTTCCCGGAAAAAATGATAAACGCGGAACCCGCCATCATGATCATGACGCTGAAAAGCAGAATGGAGTGGGCCCACATCAGATATCGGGGAATCCTGGCCCACCGCGTGAAGATGAAAAACGTGTACAGGATCCCCGCCGTGACCGCCGTGAGGCGGAGGGCCAGAACGATCGGCTGGTGAAGGATGACGGTGTCCTGAAAAATGAAATATCCCAGAACAGGCGCTCCGATGATCAGGAGAAACCTGCCCAGGTAAAGAGTGTCCGCCGCGCGATCGGCCTCGAATTGTCTGCGCAGTTCCTTGTCCGCTGCGGAGAATTCGCTACGACGAAAGAAGCCCATATACCTCTTAATTATAGGTAATTCGCGGATTTTGCAAGCCATTTCCGATTTTTAACCGGAAATTCTACCCTTGCGGTTCGCGACCCCCTCGTGTACCCTCGTTTCATGCGGCCTCACTTGACCGTAATATATGAGGATGACGACCTGCTCGCGGTAAACAAGCCCGCCGGCATTCCGTCGATACCCGAACGATACGACGCCGACGCCGTTTCCGTTCTGGAAACGCTGAAAACCGATCATCCCGGGATGACCCCCGCCCACAGGATCGACAAGGAAACGAGCGGGGTCCTCCTGCTGTGCAAAACCCCCCGGGCCTTCCGTTCGCTGAGCGACCAGTTTTCCCGGGGTCTGGTGCTCAAGGTGTACCTTGCCCTCGCGGCGGGAAATCCCGGCTGGAACGGGATGATCTGCGATGCGCGCCTCCGGCCCGACGGCGACCGGCGGCACAGGACCGTGGTGGACCGGGACGGGAAGGAGTCCGTGACGGAATTCGAAGTGAGGGAACGGTTCAGGACCTGCTGTCTCGTGGAGGCGCGGCCCGCCACGGGGCGGATCCACCAGATCCGCGCCCATCTCGCCCATCTGGGTCATCCGGTGCTGTGCGATCCGCTGTACGGGGCGGGCGGGCCTCTCCTGCTGTCGTCCTTCAAGCGCGGCTACCGCCCCGGCGCGGAGGGAGAAAAACCGCTGCTGGCGCGCCTCGCCCTGCACGCCGCGTCCGCCGAATTCGCCCACCCGGCGGACGGCCGGCCGGTGCGGATCGAAGCGGGGTTTCCGAAGGATTTCACCGCCGCCCTCAGCCAGCTCCGCAGGAACGGATAACGGCGCCGCGGGCTACTTTTTCGACGGAGCCCGCTTCGCCGGCCTGCCCTTGCCGCCGCTCTTTTTCGGCCTGGAGTCGGGCCGGCCGCCGCCTTCGATGACGGTGAAGGGACGCACCCGCGGGGGTTCGTCGGGTTCGTCGGGCAGTTCCTCGATGAGCTGAACCGTCTGGAAGGGAATCATCAGATGCCTGGCCTCGCCGAAGGTTTTCAGCAACTCGTCCTGGGCGGGGTTGATGATGATCCGCGGACCCTCCGGAAGCAGGATGTCCTTGATGGACACGAAGTACGGATGCGTGAGGTCCAGGCTCCGGGCCCGGAGCTCCATTTCCTTGCTTTTCCACGTGAAGTGGACCCTGTACAGCGGCATGGGAGCAGGATATCCCATTCATTCTTTCCGGTCAATTTGTACACCTGCGGTTTACAGAAAGACTCTCAGATTGTATTCTGTTCGTCTACGAAATACTACAACGAAGAGGTACTGTACATGAGTTCGAACAGAGAAAAATGGACCTCCCGCCTGGGGTTCATCCTGGCCGCCGCGGGGTCCGCGGTGGGTCTGGGCAACATCTGGAGATTCCCCTACGTGACGGGGACCAACGGAGGCGCCGCCTTCGTCATCATCTATCTGGCGGCGATTGTTCTCATCGGCTATCCCCTGATGGTCACCGAAATAGCGATAGGCCGGAAGACCGAGAAAAACGCCATCGGGGCCTTCCGTGCGCTCGCCCCGAACACCCCGTGGTGGCTTGTTGGCGCGCTGGGAGTTTTCGCGGGCTTCACGATCCTTTCATTCTATTCCGTCGTCGCGGGATGGGCGTTTTCCTACACGTTCTCCGCCCTGGGCGGGTTCGCCGCGGGCTCCGATTTCGCGAAACTTTTCGTCGGCCACATCAGCAGCCCCGTACTGCCCATCCTCTGGCACGGCGCATTCATGCTGCTGACAATACTGATCATCGCCACGGGCGTCGTAAACGGAATCCAGCGCTGGGGTAAAATTCTCATGCCCATGCTTTTCATCCTGCTTCTTCTCCTCGTGGTCCGGGCCGTCACGCTGCCCGGCGCCGGCAAGGGCGTCGCTTTCTACCTGGCCCCGAAATTCGGGGACGTCACGGGAAGCACTTTTCTGACCGCCATCGGGCAGGCCTTCTTCTCCCTGAGCCTGGGAATGGGATGCATGATAACCTATGGCAGCTATCTGAAAAACAAGGAAAACATTTCCGACGGCGTCGCATGGGTCGTCGGCCTGGACACGACGGTCGCTCTCATCGCGGGGTTCGCGATTTTCCCCGCAGTCTTCGCCCTGGGGTTTGATCCCGCGGCCGGCGCCGGCCTGGCCTTCATCACCCTTCCGGCTGTTTTCTCGCAGATGCCTCTGGGAAACTTCTTCGGTTTCGTCTTTTTCCTGCTTTTGCTCGTCGCGGCCCTGACTTCGGCGATCTCGCTGCTCGAGGTCGTCGTCGCATGGCTGGTGGACGAGAAAGGCTGGCCCCGGATCAGGGCTTCGGCCGTCATGGGGATAGCGATTTTCGCTCTCGGAATCCCGGCCAGTCTGGGTTACAGCGCCCTTTCGGGAATAACCCCCCTGGGGATGGAGCTGCTTGACTTCTACGATTTCACGGCCAGCGAACTGGCTCTGCCTGTCGGCGGCGCACTGACGGCCATTTTCACCGGGCATGTGTGGAAAACCCGCAACGTGCTGGCGGAAACCGCCGATCCGCCGGGAAAAATCCGGATAGGGGCGTGGTACGGGTATCTGATCGGCTGGATCGTGCCCGCGGCGATCCTCGTCGTCCTCCTGGTCGGCCTGATCAGGAAGTTCGGCTGACGGACCCTACCGCAGGTCGAAGACCCCGGACTCCTCAAAACGGAGGGGAACGGGGTCTTTTTTTATCTCGTCCGGGAATTTGACCGCCGCTCCTCCGGTGAGGGCGAATTCGCCCCTGCCTTTTTTGAAGGCGTCGGCGACGGCCCCCGCAAGGCTCTTCGAGCTGAACCGGTTCTCGACCCGGAGCACCGAAATCCCGTTTCTTGTGGAAATGTCCCGGGTCGAGCCTTTCACCAGGGGGGCGCCGTTCACCGCGAAGGCGTAGTCCAGGTTCGAGAAAGCCAGGGCCGCCTTTGTTTCGTTCACGAGCTCGATGTCGAAGCTCACCGTGAGGGGCAGGTCCAGGTCCGCGGGATCGATGGGGCTCCCCGGTGTCTTGCCGGACAGGAGGTCGCGGAAGGCCGCTTCCAGGCTCGTCCGGGATGCGGCCGACTCGCCGGCCTTCCGCAGGGCCTCGGCGATTTCCGCCGCCGTGGGCTGACGGACCCGGAAGTCTGAGATTGCGATCCGCGGTTTGACGGCGGGGATCCGTTTCTTCAAATCATAGGGAAAACTCGCGGACGGAGGAAGGCCCGGCAGCCGGGGCAGGGGAATCACGATTTCCGCCTTCACCACGGTGTCCACGTGGTCCTTCTTCGCGTAGTCCGTGACGATCCGGAAAACGTCCTCGTATTTCAGATTGACGCGGAAGGTCGACACCGCCGTTCCGGCGGCCTTGATTTTCAGTCCCTTCGCCGTTTCCGTCGCGAAGGCCTGTTTGTCCTCCACGAGGAAGGCGAGCTTGACGGTCTCCAGGGTGAGCTCCAGCGGGTAGGGATTGGTTATTCCGATGTCGAAGAGAAAAGTGACGTCCCGCAGGCTGATCGCCTCGATGTCGAAGCGGGTTATCTCCGCAGTCGGCTTTTGCCCCGCGAACGGGGTTCCCGCGCAGGAAAAGGAAAAAAGAACGGCCGCCGCCAGAACCGCGGCAAACACCACAGCGGAGAACGAAAAAGCCGGTGTCCGGCCTTTCGCCTGAATTTTCATGTGTTTCCCCCTGTTCCCATCTTAGAAAAGCCGCGGCTCCGCGTCAAATTTTTATTTCACGGGATGCGGAAACCGGGAAAATGGGATAGAATCCGGCAAAACCGCATGAAGGAGTCGACGGTGAAGAAAGAGATGACGCCCCGGGAACGTGTGCTGACGACCTTGAACCTGCAGGAACCGGACCGGGTGCCGGTGGACCTCGCCCAGGCGGGGGGAGACGGAATAACGCTGAAGGCGTACGAAAACCTGCTCGCATACCTGGGCCTGCCGGAGAGGAAAATCCGGGTCGGGACAAAGTCCTCCCAGACAGCGTACGTTGACGAGGACGTCCTCCGGCGGTTCGGGGTGGACTTCCGCCGTCTCGACCTGGGCTCCCCGGACAACTGGAAGGACGTTCCCGTGGGGGAGGACGGCTACCGGGACGAGTTCGGCCTGGTGCGCCGCCGGCCCCGGGACGGTTTTTATTACGACCTCGTGGAGTCCCCGATGGCTGATATCGATACCGTCGCGGGCATCGATAAATTTTCGTGGCCGAACCCGGACGATCCCGGCCGGTTCCGGGGCCTGCGCGAGCGGGCGGAGAAACTCCACAAAGGCACCGATTACGCGGTGGTGCTGCAGGTGAACTGCTCGTTTTTCCTGCGCTGCGCAGAGCTCCGGGGCTGGGAGAATTTCTACGTCGACCTGGCCGGCAGCCCGGAGTTCGCCTCGCGGCTCATGAACCGCTACCTGGACTACAAGCTCCGAATCGCCGAACTGGCCCTGAACGAGATCGGCGGGAACCTCGACGTCGTCCTGGTCAGCACCGACGACCTGGGCATGACGGATCGGCCCATCGTGTCCCCCGCCATGTACCGGGAACTCATCAAGCCGATCATGCGGCGGATGTTCGATTTTTTCCGCAAACGGACGCACGCCAAAAGGTTTTTCCACACCGACGGGGCGGTGTACCCGCTCATTGAAGATTTCGTGGAGATCGGCGTGGAGGCGCTCAACCCTATCCAGGTGTCCGCCGCCGGCATGGGCGACACCGCCAAAATGAAGGCCGAGTTCGGGAAACGGCTCGCGTTCTGGGGCGCCATCGACACCCACCGGGTGCTTCCCTACGGCAGCCCCGCGGACGTGCGGGAGGAGGTTCGCCGCCGGATACGGGACCTCGGGCCGGGGGGCGGATACGTTCTGTGCTCGGTGCACAATGTTCAGCCGGAGGTGCCGCCGGAAAACGTGGTCGCCATGTTCGACGCCGCCCGCGAGCTGGGGCGCTATCCCCTGAAGGTGTAGCGGCCCCCGGGCCGGCCGCGCGGAGTTTTTCTTGACAGGGGCGGAACCCGGGGCGTACCATGGACGCATGAAAACCTTTCCGGCGGCGGTCTTCCTGGCCGCCGTCATCGCCGGCCCGGTTTTTCCGCAGGACTCCTACCTCGATTACGGGGCCCACGAAAAGATCCCCGCGGTGTCGGAAAATTTCCGCAACAACATCAAGCAGTGGTGGATGGGCGACACCGACAAGGCCCGCGCGCGGGTCGCCGGAGGCGTTTACGAACTGGAAAACAAAATCGACGGCTACAACTGGTGGTCGTACAACACTTTCGAGCTGGACACCGGGCGGGATTACGAAATCGAGGCCGAAATCAGGCTCGTCGAGGGCGATGACGACAACTTCTTCGGGATCTACTTCAACCAGCGGCCGGAGACGGGAAAGGAATCCGCCTTCGTCGTTACCCAAAGCAATCTGTCCCTGATCTACTGTGACCAGCCGGGGCGG
This sequence comes from uncultured Spirochaetaceae bacterium, assembly GCA_964529055.1. Lineage (GTDB taxonomy): Bacteria > Spirochaetota > Spirochaetia > DTKZ01 > DTKZ01 > JAKQWJ01. The sequence goes on along the minus strand of CAZGUL010000025.1, from coordinate 6,436 downwards.
GACCGCCGGTTCGTCAAGGAAGCCGGCTGGCAGACCGCGCTGATCTCGGTGAGGAAATTCGACTACAACACCTTCACCATCCGGAAAGTCGGCGGCAGGTTCCACTATTTCCTGAACGGGGACCCCGTCGCGGTGGAGGACATCGCCGACCGGCCGTCGGGGAAAATCGGTTTCATCATCTGGTCGGCCGCCCGGATCCACGCGAAGAGCCTCACCGTCAGCTACCTGGAAAAGCGGCCCCTGCCCGCCGCGGCGGATGTCAAAGGCCCCCCGCCCGTTTTCGTTTCCCCGGGGAACGACAAATTCGCCCTGGTGGTGGGCAACTCCGACTATTCCGCCCTCGGTGTCCTCCGCAATCCGGCGAACGACGCCCGGGACGTGTCGGAGGCGCTGAAACGCACGGGCTACGCGGTGGACCTCCTTGTCGACGCGGACCTGTCCGTCATGGAGGACAGGCTCATCGCCTTTGCCCGCAGGCTGCAGACGAACCCGGACGCGGTGGGGGTGTTCTACTTCGCCGGGCACGGGGTGCAGTCCGCCGGCGTCAACTACCTTATTCCCGCGAGGGCCGACATCCGCAGCGAATCCTTCCTGAAGACCAAGGCCCTTCCGGTGGACTCGGTGCTGGGCGAGCTTGAGTCTTCCGGCAACAAGTACAACCTGATCATCCTGGACGCCTGCCGGGACAACCCCTTCGCCTGGTCCCGGGGCGGCAGCCGGGGACTGCAGGTGGTCGGCAACCAGCCGCCGGGAACGACGATCGCCTTTGCCACCAGCGCGGGGTCCACGGCCCAGGACGGCACCGGCCGGAACGGCGTCTACACCGAAGAGCTCCTGAAATACATCGGCCGCCGGGACATCGACGTTTCCGAAATCCTGCGCCTCACCAGCAAGGCCGTGGTGGAAAAGACCGGGGGCGCCCAGGTCCCGGCGGTGTACAACCAGTACTTCGAGAAGGTGCGGATGGATAATTCGCGGTAAGTGCGGCCGTGTCACGCGGCCAAAAAAAAACGGCCCCGTTTCCGGGGCCGCCGTCGATGCGCGGGGCTGATGTCAGCGCAGGCCGCGGACCATCTCCTGCCACATGTCCTTCAGGATCGTGATGTCGTGGCCAAGCTCGATCATGTTGATGCCCATGTCGATGTACTTCTTCGCGTTGTCCACCCAGGGCTTTCCGACGCCGAGCATGACGCCTTTTTTGTACTTCCTTCCCAGTTCGGCGATCATTTTTATATTCGCCTGGATGATCGGGTCGTTGGGGTTCGGCTTCGGCAGGCCGTAGGAAATGCTCATGTCAGCCGCGCCGATCAGCACGAAGTCGAGGCCGTCGCATTTCATGATGGCTTCCGCCTCGGCAACCGCGGTCTTCGTCTCGATCATCACGCCCACCAGGGTCTCGGAGTTTGACCATTCGATCCACTCCTTCGCGTCGATGGTGGAATAGTGGCCCGACGCGTTCAGGTTGCCGAAGCCGCGGGTCCCCAGGGGCGGGAACTTGGCCGCCTTGACGACGGCCTGGACTTCCCGGGCGTTCTCGATCTGCGGGATAAGCACCGCCCCGGCGCCGATTTCCAGCGCCTTGCGGATCAGGTACGGATTGTCCCGGTCCACCCGGGCGATGGGCACCGTGTCGGCCAGCGCCGCCGCGCGGATCATGTTTTCCAGCGCGTCGTCCTGCCGGTAGGCGTGCTCGTTGTCGATCCTCACGAAGTCGATGCCGCAGTACCCCGCCAGCCCCACCAGGTCGGGGCTGAAGGAGTACACGCAGGTCCCCAGGGCGACCTTGCCTTCCTTCAGGATCTTTTTCAGCTTGTTCGGTTTCAGTTCATTCATCGTGTCATTTTCCTTTATGGCATCGTATCGCGGGCGCCGGTCAGCGCTTCGCGTACTTGTTGACCACTTCCTGCATTCTCGCGAATTCGGCCGTTCCCTTCTCCACGTCCATCCACGTGGGGTCCTGGCTGAAGGCCTTGTCGATCATCTGGGCGTATTCCTTGTTTTCGGTGACGATCTTCCGGGTGACCTCGCGGAGTTTCGCGACGATTTCCTTCGGGGTCCCCTTGGTGACCGCGAGAAAATACCGGGTCGGCGACACGACGTCGTATCCCAGCTCGACTGTGCAGGGGATGTTGGGGAACTTCTTGTTCCTTTCGCTCCGGACCACCGCGAGGGCCAGGAAGTCGCCGGATTCGATGTAGGACTTGGCCGTTCCGTAGGGCAGGATGGTGACGTCGATCTTGCCGCCGAGAAGGGCGACGGCCTTTTCCGCGGCGCCTCCGCCGTGGACGCTGTTGAACTGGATCCCCGCCTTGTCCTCCAGCATGGAACTGATGACCTGGGTCGTGGAACCGACGTTGACCGCCATCCGGAGCTTGTTGGGTTCCTTCCTCGCGGCTTCCACGATGTCCTTGAGGGACTTGTAGGGGGAGCTTTTCGCGTTGACACAGATGATGTCCCCGGCGCTCTCGCTGAGGACGCCGATGAGTTCGTAGCCGTCAAGCCCGTACTCGATCATCCCGGTTGCCTTGTTGATGAGAAGGGAAGTGTGCGCGATCAGCAGCGTGTAGCCGTCCGGAGCCGCGTCGTGGACCTGCCGGGCCGCCACCGAACCGCCGCCGGACGGAACGTTGACGATGACGACGGACTGGCCGAGCTCCCGGCCGAGAAATTCTCCGATGGCCCGGCCGTTGAAATCCGTGTCGCCGCCGGGGCTTCCCCCCGCGATGATCTGGATCGCCTTCCTGGGCCAATCCAGTCTGGCTTCAGCCTTGGGACTTGCGCCCTTCGTTTCCGGGGCGCCGCCCGCGTACAGTCCGAGCGAAAAGGCGGCAAACAGGACCGCCGCCAGAATCAGCTTCGAGGCTTTTTTCATATATAAGACTCCTCCGGTAAGATAAAATTGTTTCCAGTATAGGGAAAACCTTTAATATGTCAAGAAAAAATGAACTTGTTTTTCTCCCGTCCGGTACTCTATGCGGCGTCCGGCTTTACCCGCCGGAAGCGGATGACCTGCTTCCGGACCGACAGCCCCACGGATACGATCGTGATGGCGTAGAACAGCAGGGCGATGGGGCTCTGGAAAAATTCGAAGAAATTGCCCTGCGTGTACATGAGGCCCTGCCGGAGGTTCATCTCGACCATGGGCCCCAGGATGAAACCCAGGACGAACGGCGCGGATTTGAAATCCAGCTTTTCCAGGATGTAACCGAAAACCCCGAAAAACGCGAGGCACGCCACATCGAAGAGCCTGTTGTTGACCCCGAAGGCGCCGACAACGCAGAGGGCCATCACGATGGGAAGCAGGATGCTTTTCTTGATCCTGAGAAGGGTGACGAACACGCGGAGGCCGAGAAACTCCAGGAACAGGAAAATGAAATTCGCCGCGATAAGGGCCGCGAAAATTCCGTACACCAGGGGGCCCTGGGTCTTGAACAGCATCGGTCCCGGACTGATGCCGTGGATCATGAATCCCCCGATCATCATTGCCGTCACCGCGTCTCCCGGAATACCCAGGGTGAGAAGGGTCGTCATGGCGCCGCCGATGACCGCGTTGTTGGCGGATTCGGACGCCACGATGCCGTCGATGATGCCGGTCCCGAATTTGTCGGGATGCCGGGAACTGTCCTTGGCGATGGTATAGGAGATGATGTTCGCGGTTCCCCCGCCGATTCCCGGCAGGATGCCGATGCCCGTTCCGATGGCGCTGGATCGGAGGCAGTTCACGATCTGGGACTTGAATTCCTTCAAGGAAAATCCGAATCCGCGGAGCGTGAACTTGCTGATCTCGCTTTCCGTGATGTCGTGCTTGCCCCGGGCCGCGGAGAGAATTTCGGACACCGCGTAAATCCCCAGCATGACCGGAAGCAGGGCGAGTCCCGCGTCCAGCGCGTGGACCCCGAACGTGTACCGGGGAATATTGTCGATCGGAGAACCGCCGACCATCGCCACCGCGACCCCGAGAACGCCGCTGATGATTCCCTTCAGCATCGACCGGGAGGACAGGACGGAGATCATCGTCAGGGAAAAAATGGTGACGGCGAAATACTCGATCGGCCCGAACTCCAGGGTGATCCTTGCCAGGACCGGCGCGATGAACATGAGAACCAGGATGCCGATGGACCCGCCGATGAAGGAGAACACGATTCCGACGCCCAGGGCTTTTCCCGCCTCCCCCCGCTTCGCCATGGGGTGGCCGTCGAACGTCGTGGCGATGGAGGCCGGGGTGCCCGGAATGTTTATCAGAATGGCGGAAATGAGCCCCCCCGAGATGCCGCCGATGTACAGACCCACGAGAAGGGAAATCCCCTGCACCGGGCTCATGCCGAACGTCAGCGGCAGGCAGAGCGCCACCGCCATGTTCGCCGTCAGCCCCGGAATGGCGCCGAAGACGATTCCCACGGCGACGCCGATGACGATGACCAGGATGATCTGGAAGTTGAGTATGGAGGCGAATCCGACCGCAAGCATGTCAAGCATGGTGAACCTCCCTTATCCGACAAGGCCCTGGGGCAGCATGAGATGGAACGCCCGGGTGAAAAGAAAATAAATCACCAGGGGCGTGACGACCGCGATGAGCCCGTACGCGAGCACCCTGCGCTCCCCCTTGACCGTCAGAACGATCATCTGGAAGAACAGGTAGACCGCGGTGGACAGGACGAAGCCCAGGTACCGGAGCCCGACGGCGTACAGGACTATCAGAAGGATGCTCATCCAGTCCGCGTTGCGGGCGAAAATGCCGCCCCTTTTTTCCTGCAGGCCCGCGCCGGCCTCCGGTTCCGCTGCAGGCGCGCCGCCCTTCGCGTCCTCCCGCCTCAATTTTCGCACGCTCAAGCCAAGGAGCAGGAACCCGAGGGAAGCCAGGATGGCGGATATGAGTTTGGGGAAGAAATCGGCCCCCAGGTTGGTGAATCTCGATTTTTCGATATTCAGCGAGAAAATGAAAATGAAAGCAGCAAGGGCGATGACGAACAACGCGGAAACGATGTCGCGGTACTTGTTTTTCATTCTTCGGGACTCCTCGATCGGCATGGACGGAACGACCTTCCCGCCGGGCATCATTTTTTATCGTTGCGGAGAATATGTCAAGGGAAATGGTTAACTATTTGCGCGTCACATTTCTGGGCTATCTCTGGAAGATTCGGTTTTCACCTCGCCATTTTTTTCTCCATTGTCAGGGAAGCATGAACGCAAAAGGGAACAGTACATGCCGGCCCTGCGCCAGTGCGTCGAATAGGGTGGCGGGCCTTACTTGGACACAAGCCTGAGCCGATACGGAGTGAATATGTAATCTGCGCCCACGTAAACCGTATTTTCCCACACTTTTTTTCCACTCTCGTTCCGTGCTTTGTAGGTGAATCGATTATTCCCGCTGGAAGCCATCAGCATGGCTTTGGAAGACGGCACGACAAGCATCCTTGTTGCCGGCAATCCCGGGTAGGGTGTGCACGACACCGTGACGATCAAATCTTCATTGGTCTCGTTCTCGATGGCGAAATGGTATAACCCCTGCCCTGTATAATTTCGCTCATTCAGCGTCAGGCGGGTATCCGCCGATTCCAGCACACCTTCGATTCGAAACATTCCCGGGTGGGGAACGCCCGACGGGGTCATGCCGGAACGCGAATCTCCGCCCCAGTGGAACATGTAGTCTTTTGTCCACGCACACAACCAAACCGAATTGTCTCCGTCACGCACACCCGGGAGTCTTTTCTGTTGCCCTGGTGAAAGCGTTTCCATGAATGTCTCCCATTCCTTCTGGTAGACACCTGTGTAGATTTGGTAGCAGACCGTGACGGGCGCCGAGGTGGCGTTCAGCACGACGAACTTCTTTGTTTGCCGCGACGGCGTGGGCTGGTAGTCGACAGCCCGACCAAGATGCCATTTTCCGGCGCCGCTCTGGAAATTGAGGGCTTTCCTGGCATTCAAGCCTTTTTCCCAAATGTTACCGGAGCTTAGCCGAATCGCAAAGGATTCGTTGCCGGTACCTGCGCTGATCGGCTTCACTTCGGCAAGAACATGATCCAGCGTGTAACGGAGATCGCTGCTGAGCTGGGGCAGGCGGTCGTAGACCCATTTCTGCGTCCCTCCCCAAAAGACGTTGTCAGCCAGGCTTGTGCTGTCGACATACGCAAAATAGACACACGGGCTGACGGATACCGATGGAAAGCTCCTGGATTCACCCGGTTTCAGTTTGAAAACCTCGTCAACGCAATCCCTCTGGATGTCGGTTCCCCTGAACCAGCTGAATCCCACCAGAACGGGTTCGGAGTACTCATTGGTCAACACGACAGTAACGGGCTTCTCGATCCTGTTGAGTTTGATGGGGTCCGCCCCCGCGTCCATTGCGGAAATGGCGGAGAACAACAGTGAACAGGTAAACAGCGACAGGACATTTCGACGCATGATTGCCTCCCATTCATGTGGTTTCTGACTTACA
>CAZGUL010000024.1:0-14760 GCA_964529055.1 uncultured Spirochaetaceae bacterium | reverse complement strand
GAGAAAAATACGCCAGGGCGAGGTCAGCTTCGGGTCCTGGATCCAGATCGGGCACCCCGAGGTGGCCGAAATCCTGTCCTGCGCCGGTTACGACTGGATAGCCGCGGACATGGAGCACTCGGACATGGACATCGCGGCTTACACGAACCTGGCCCGGGGGATGTACGGCCGGGGACCCGTGCCGATGGCCCGGGTGCGGGAAAACGACACCATGGCGATCCGGACGGTCCTGGACGCGGGCGCCTGGGGCGTCATCGTGCCGTTCGTGAATTCCGCGGCGGACGCGGACAGGGCGGTGAGGGCCGTGAAATTCCCGCCCCGGGGGATCCGGGGAACGGCCTTTTTCCGGGCCAACGATTACGGGGCGGGATTCAAGGACTACATGGAATGCGCCGACCGGGAAACCCTGGTCATGGTCATGTGCGAGTCACGGGAGGCGGTGGAGAACATCGAGGCCATCGTCGCGGTGGACGGGGTCGACGGGGTTTTCATGGGGCCCTACGATCTCAGCCTCTCCTACGGCATTCCCGGCAGGATCGGCGATCCGGTCATGGTGGAAGCCCGCAGGAAGGTCCTGGCGGCCTGCAAAAAGGCGGGCAAGGCGCCGGGGATCCACGAACTGGGGATGACGCGGGAAAGCGTCAAACAGGTCGTGGATGAAGGTTTTCTCTTCATAGCCCTAGGCGTCGATGCGGCCTTCGTCGACCGGGGAGCAAAGGAAGCCCTGAAAAACGCCCGGGACGCCGCGGGCCTGTAGATCCGGGGTACAGCGGACGGGGGAAAAAGACGGCCGCCGCGGCGGCCAGGGCGAAAGGCGCGGCCGCCGTTCCGGCGGCGAGGGCTTCCGCGAGGGGGGCCGCCTCGTTTCCGGAAAACGCGAGGGGCAGGGCCCCTGCAAGGGGCGCCAGCGATGCCGCCGCGACGGTCCGGAAAATCCGGGCGGAATACCCGGGTTCGTCCGCACGGGGCAAGGGGTTCCGCCGGGGAAGCGCCAGCAGGGAGTTCATGACCACCGGGCCCCAGCTCAGGGCGGTCCCCAGCGCCGTCAGGGCGCCGCAAGGGCTTCCCCTCAGGAGGGACGGAAGGAGCGCCGCGGCGGCGCACGCCGGCGTCTGAACAAGAACGAAGAGGGGCCCCCGGAAGTTTTCGTAGTGAAACGCGAGGAGCAGCGCCGCGAGGGGAAAGGCCAGAAGGAAGGTCGCCGCGAGGCCGCGGAGGGCTTCGTTCTCCCTTCGCCCGTTTTCGGCGACCGCGGCGGTGTAACCGGGGGGGAAAGGGTAAGCCGCCGCCGCCCTCCGGGCGGCCTGCCGGGGGCCCGGAGGATTCCCGTCCTCCGTCAGCACGGTAAATGAAACCGAGCGGCTCCGGTTCGTCCGGGTTATCCTGCCGCATTGTTCCTTTTCCTCCATTCGGGCGAAATCCCCGATCCTCACCACAGCGCCGCCCGCCGCCGGAACGGGAAACGCGAGAATGCCGGCGGCTGTGTCCGCCGCCCGGGGCACCGAGAACACCCGCAGGTCGATTTCCCGGTCGCCGATGAAAATCTTTTCCGCCACGGGGCCCGACAGTGCCCAGTACAGCCTTTCCGCCGCGTCCGCGGGAGCGACGCCGAGATTGCGGGCGGCGGCCGGATCGAAGGTGACGACCTTCGCGGAAGGCGCTTCCTTGTAGTGCAGGACCACATCCCGTACCCCCGGCAGACCGCCGATTTCACCGGCGAGGCCGGCGGCGGTCCGCTTCAGCGTTTTCATGTCGGGACCGGTTACGAGGACCTCGAAGGAGCCGGCGGCGGACATATCCTCGGGAAAATGGATAAAACCGTCCGGCAGCGTTTCCGAAAAGTCCCGGACGGCGGCGCGCACCGGTTTCCTGAAGGACGGGTCCGCGAGCCTCACGTCGAACCGGGCCTTTTCCCGCTCGTTCAGGGTCCACACCCGGAGAACGCCGTCCAGGCCGATGAGTCTTTTCTCCAGCGGACGGACCGCCGCCTCGGTCAGGGGGAGGGGGCGGCCGAGCTCGAATTCGACGGTGAAGGAAAGAAAGTCCCCGCCGGACAGCTCCCCGCCCGGGGAGGCGTTTCCCCTGGGGACCAGGAAGGCGGCCGCGCACGGCAGCACCAGAAGCGCGGCGGTCGCCGCCCTGCGGGAAGCGGGGGCGCCGAAGGCGGCCCTGAGGGGTGCCGGGAAGGGCCCCGCCGGGAGTGTTGGAAGGCGGGGAGCCGCCGGGAAAAGCGGGCCGAGGCCGCTCAGCAGCGGCCCCTGGAACAGGAAAACGAAAACCAGGGACGCGGCGATCTGGACCGACGAGGCCGCGGCGAAGCCGGCGAGCAGGCGGACCGGGCCCGGTCTCGCGAAGAAGAGGGGAAAAAAGGCCGCGGCCGAGGTCAGCGCGGAAAGGACCGCCGCGTTCCGCTCCGTCTTCCCGTCGCGTCCTTCCTCCCCGCGGGAAAAGCGGCCCGCCGTCAGGAGTCCCCGGGAGACCACCATCCCCGAACCCGCGGCGATTCCGGACATGCTCATGGGGTCAAGTCCGATCCCCGCCGCGGCGAGGGCAGCAAGGGCGGCGGCGGCCGAAAACGGAACATTCAGGAGAACCGTGAAGACGGCGGCGGGCCGCCGCAGATGGACCGCCGCCAGCATCCCGGCCAGCGCCGTTCCCATGCATGCCGGGAGGAGGATCCGCAGAAATTCCTCCCGCACACGGTCACGCCGGTCGTGGAGGACGACCGCTCCGGGAAAGGACTCCGCGAGCAGACGCAGTCTGCGGCACAAGGCCGCCGTGTCGGCATCGCCCGCCCGGCGCACCGAGAGAAGGAGGACCTCCCCGCCGTCCAGCCGGGCGGTGCCGGTCCTTTCCGCAGCGGCGAGTTCCACGGAGGCGGCATCCCCCAGTTCCGTCCCGGGGCCGAGCCGGATTTTCTTCACCTCTTCCGCGGACCGGGGCCGGCCCCCCATGCGGAGGACGGCACCTCCGGGCCGGCCGAAGGTTCCGGAGGCCGCGGCGTTCCGCACCGCTCCGGGGACCGAAAAGAAATCGGTCCGTTCGGCGGGATCGACCCGCACGCGGATTTCCCGCCGGATTCCCCCGGAGACCGTCACCTCTCCGGAACCTTCCACGGCCTCGAAGATTCGCCGCATCTCGTCTTCGGAAAGACGGACATCGGGAGGAAACGCGGCGGTGAAAACCGGCCGGTCCCCCGGGTCCCCGCGGGAGATCACCGGCCGCCGCGCGCCCGGCGGAAACCGGTGTTCCAGCGAAAATATCCTGTCCCGTACGCCGAGGCAGGCTTCGGTCCCGTCGGTTTCGTCGGAAAAACGAAGGTGCATCCTCACCCGGTCCCTTTCGGAGACCGAGACCATCCCGGTGACACCCGGCATGTCGGCCAGCGCGTTTTCCAGGGGAACCGCGAGGGTCCTCTCGACTTCGGCTTCGAAGGCGCCGGGAAAATCGATCTGCACCAGCAGGGAAACGTTTTCCGCCGTTGCCGTCAGGTCGAACGGGACCCGGGAAGCCGGCACGATGAGGGCGGAAAAGACCGCGGCGAAAATGAAAGCCGTCCGCGCCGGACCGGGGGATTTCACCGTTTCCTCCGTCCGGACCGTACCGCGAAAAGGTACAGCGGCGGGTAGACCAGCAGGACCGCCGCCGTTCCCGCCGCCAGACCGCCTGCCAGGGCGGCGGCCGTGTTGCTCTGCAGGACGTTCTCCCCGGAGCGGTGGAGCAGGACCGGCAGAAGGGCGGTCAGCGTCGTCGCCACCGTCGCCGCGAGGGGCCTGAGCCGGAGCACCGATTCCCGCACGATCCGCAGGGTGCCGCCGTCGCCGTAGGCGCCGGTGAGAAGGATCGGCGAGTTGATCGTCGTTCCCAGCAGGATGAGGATCCCCAGGAACGAGTTGACGTTGAGGCTGTAACCGAACGCGAGGAGGAGCAGAAAACTCCCCGCCGCCGACAGCGGGAAGGAGAGAAGAAGGAGCAGCGGAACGAGGGGGGATTCGAACTGCGCTCCCAGGAGGAGGTACATCAGCACGACCGCCAGGGCGAAAACCGATCCGGCGGACTTCGCCTCCGCCGCGAACCCCGACCGGGACAGGAGTTCTCCTCCGGGTTCGTCCGCCAGCGTACGCTCCAGATCCCGTTCCATCCCCGGCGCGGGGGTGAAGGTGACGGTGACGGAATTCCTTCTGTCCGTACGATGGAGCTCCGGGCAGGAAAAACCCTTCGTGAAGGTCCCCGCTTCCCCCGCCCGGATGAAACCTTCCCCCGCGGGCAGGGGAATCGCCGAAAGATCCGGATCGTTTTGTCGCCTTTCCTCCCGGAGACGAACGCGGACGGGAAGCTCCCGGTCATCCCGCCGGAAGGCTGCGGCGATCCTTCCCCGGACGGATGTCTGCAGGGTATCGAGGGCCTCTTCCGCCGGTATCCGGTGGAAGGCGGCCGCCGCGGGGTCCAGCCTGAAGTCGATCCGGGGAAGCGTTTTTTCCGTATCCAGGAAAACGCCCGCGGCGAGCCCCCGCTCCCCGGTCCGGCGGACCAGGTCCCCGGCGCGGCGGAGAAGCTCGTCCCGCCCCCCCCCGGAAAGCCGGAAGGAAAAACCCTTGCGGGCCCCCAGGAGGCGGCTCGTCGCATCCTCGGGAACCGCCGGGCCCGAGCGGATGGCCGCCGTTTTTGCCGCGGCCTCCGCGATGTCCCTCCCCGTCTCCCCGGAAGCCCTGCCCGCGACGGTGACGGTGAAGCGCACCGTCCACGAATTTCTGCCGGCCATCCCGCGGTCCGCCGGGGAATCCCCGTCCGGGCCGGCTTCCGCGAACACTCCCGCCGCGCCGGGGACCCGCAGGATGCGGCGGGAAAGCTCCCGGCTCTCCGCCAGGGTCTCCGCGATGCCGGTCCCCGGAGGAAAGGCCGCCGTCAGCTCCAGACGGCCGGGGTCACGCTCGGGGGTGACGCCAGCCGGCAGCCGCAAAAACGCCGCGGTCCCCGCGGCGGCGAGGACGACAAAAACGAGGAGGGGCAACCGGGGGCGGCGGAAGGCGGCGAACAGGTATTTCGCGTAGATTCCGCCGATGCCGCAGAGGGGCCGTCGCGGTACTTTTCCCGCGGCGGGCCGGAAAAGCACGAAGAGGGCGGGAGTCAGGGTCAGCGAGAACAGAAAGGAAACGGCGAGCAGGAAGGATAGGACCGCCGCCAGGTCGGCGAAAAGGGCCCCGATGATCCCGGGTATGAAGGCGATGGGAAGGAAAACCAGCATCGTCGTGGCGGTGGATGGAAACACCGCGGAGGCGGTTTCGGCCGCGCGTCGGGCGGCCTCCCGGGGATCGGTCCTCCCGGACCGGGAGAGGCCTTCCAGCACGATGATGCCGTTGTCCACGATCATGCCGATTCCGAGGGTGATGCCGGACAGGGAAACCACGTTCAGGGACATTCCGGCGAAGTGCATGAAGAGGAACGTCGCCGCGCAGCACAGGGGCACCGACGAGGAGACGATCAGCGGAATCTCCGGTCCGCCGAACAGGCCCGCCAGCACCAGGAAGACCGAAGCGATCCCGATCATCGCGGCGGCCGGCAGCCCCCGGAGCGCCGCGTCTATCTCCCGGCTTTCGTCGGCGGCCACCGCGAACCCGACCTCCCGGCCGAACCGCTCCCGGAGCCGCGGCAGTTCCGCGAGAACGGCCCGCGCGACTTCCCGGCTTCCCGCTTCCGGGGTCTTTCCCACCCGGAGCCCGACGCATTGCTTCCCGTCGGCGAGGAAAAACGAGGATTCCTCCCGGGGGCTTTCGGAAACCGATGCCGCGTCGCCCAGCGTGAACGCCGTGCCCGCTCCTCCGGCCGGGAGGGGCAGTTTTCGCAGCTTTTCCGCCGAGTCGATCCCCGAGGAGGCCAGCACCGGGTGTTCGCGGCCCCCCTCGACGATCCTGCCCGCGGGCCGGTCCGCAGCCGCGCCCGCTATCAGGTCCGCCAGTTCCCGCACCGACATCCGGGCCGCAAGCAGCCTGTCCGCGTCCGCCTCGACCAGGATTTCCGTCCCGACGGCCCCGGATATTCCCACGTAGGAGACCCCGGGTACCCGCTGGAGCGCGGACGCGATTTCCCGCTTCGCCAGGTCCCCCGCTTCCCGGAGACTCCGGCCCGGCGCGGGGGAGACGGCGAGCACCAGGACCGGCCGGGCGTTCAGGTCCTCCGTCACGACGACGGGACGGTCGATCCCGTAGGGAAGGTACGGGTACGCGGCGTCGACCTTTTCCCTGACCTCCGCGGCGGCGGTGCGGAAATCGCCGGTCCAGTCGAAACGCAGGGCTATGAGGGAAATTTCCTCCTTCGTCACCGACTCCATGCCCCGGAGGCCCTTGACGGAGGACAGGGCGTTTTCCAGCGGCCGGGTGACCAGGTCTTCCACGTCCTCCGCGGTCATGCCGGGAAAGGACGCGGCCACCCGGACGAGGGGGATTTTCAGGCCCGGCAGAAGTTCGACGCCGAGACGGAAAAAGGCCGCCGTTCCGAAAACAAGGACCCCCGCCGCCGCGGCGAGGACGGAAACCGGCCGGGAGGTGCAGAAAAGGATGATTTTCATAATTTGTTGACCGGAAGAACGAAGTCCCCGGGCAGGCCGTTGTCCCGGTCGTCCCGGAGTTCCCTGCCGATTTCCACCGTCACGACCCCCGGCTCCGGGCCGGGGGACACTTCGCAGAGGACCCGGAAGGAGGTCGTTCCCGGTCCCCCGGGAATCGTCTCGACCCGCAGCGGGGAGACGTCCAGACATCCGACCGGAGCCGTCACGGAGAAGGACGCCAGAAAGGACGAAAGGACGATGACGGAATCAGCTCCGTGCGTGACGGTGACATCGAAGGCGGCGTTTCCCGAGGCGTTGAAGGAGTAATTTCCGGAAAGGACAAGTTCGACCCGCTCCGGATCGTCCGCCCCGGCGTCGGGAAGAAAAAACACCCCGCCGATGCCGGGAGGCCGGGAGCCTTCTCCGTTCACAATGAACCGGCGGACCGTGTCCCCGACCCGGAGTTCGTGGAGCGCCTCCCATTCCAGCGGCCCGGAAAATTCCAGGACCGCCTCGTCGCCGGCGGCGTTCCAGGCGAGCCCGAAAGGAACCGGGGGAACCGTGGACGCGAGATACCGGCGATCCTCCGGCGGCACCGGGCCGGTGAAGCGGAGGAGAAACTTCTGATCCTTCTCGATGGGCGGATGGGGAACGACGAGAACGCCGGGGACCGCTTCCGGCAGGCTTTCCCCTCCGGGAAGGACGACGACCCCCGCCGGTTTCCAGGCTTCCCCCGCGGCGGTGAAACCGAAGACGAAGTCCTCCGCCAGGGTGTTGCCCGAAAGATCGGCCGCGGCGGACGAGACCCTCACCCGGTAGGTTTCGCCGGGTTCGTAATCCTCCAGGGGGTGAAAACCGAGGACGCTTCCGTCCTCCTCCCACGAGAACCATCCCTCCGGCCGCGGCGCGATGGAAAAGGCGGCGGCCGCCGCCGCGGCCGCCATCGGCTCGGAAAAACGGATCACCACGGTTTCCCGCGCCGCGGCGGTCGAACCGGAGGCGGGGGCCGCCGACAGGACCCGCGGTCTCTCCAGCTCCGTCCGGGTGTGGAAGGTCCTCCGGAAATCCCGGTCCAGCGAGTTGCCGTACCGGTCCTCCGCGGAGCGGGAAATCTCCGCGGTGAAGCTCGCCGGTCCGGACGGCGGAGCCAGGGGAACGAAACGCAGGCTGGTGTTTCCGCCGGACCAGGTGAAAGCCCCTTCCACCGGACGGGAGTCCGCCTCGAGGGAAAACGCGTTCTCCACGGAGGCGGTATCCATCGCGGCGGAGAAGACCACGACGATTTCGGCCGCCTCCGCCGGCGCTACGAACTCCCCCCCGGGCAGAAAGGACCGCACCTCCGGCGCCTCCATGGACGCGAATTCCGCCGCCAGGGAGCAGGAGAACAGGGCCGCGGCGGGAAACAGAACCCGGATGGGAAACCGCGTTTTCACCATGCAGCCTCCGTTTCGAGAATCTGCTCCAGGGACCGGAGCAGGATGTTTCCCTCGTCGGTGACGATGCCGTCGGGACCGCCCCGGAGAGAAAGAAGGTAGAGATACCTCCGGGAGTCGGTGGAAGGCAGGAATCCCGAAAAGGTGAAGGAGACCCTGTCCGGGGCGGTCCACGTCCAGCCGACCGGATGGGGGTCGGGAGCCGAAGGCGGGAAAAGGCAGGTCACCGAAACGCCCTGCTGGACGGTGAGTCTTTCCTCCCGGGTGTCGAAGGAGCCGCCCCGGAAGACCACGGCGAAGGTGCAGTCGGTCCATCCCGGCGGCGCCAGGGTGACCGGAAGCGGAACGGCCGCGGAAAAATCTTCGGCCCGCAGGACGATGCCGTCCCCCGGCAGTTCCGCTTCCGGAAGGAGAGGCTCGATCCGGGGAACGAAGGACAAAGGCGGATAGGGAAGAAGCCTGTTTCCCGCCTCGTCCTCCGCTTCGGGGCCCGCCGTCAGCGTATAGGTCTGTCCCGCCCTGTATCCGGTTTCGGGCAGGAAAAGCAGGGTCGACCCGTCGAGCCAGTGCCAGACCCCCGGCGGCCGGGGGGAGAGCCCCACCGCGTCCCGGGTTTCTTCCCGCCGCATCGTTTCGCTGAAGGTGATCCGGATGGCGTCGCGGAAGGCGAGGCAGGCGGACAGATCGGTCCCGACGGGGGGAAACAGGGCCCCGGGATCGTTGACCGCCGCCTCGACGGAGAGGATCCGGGGAGGTTCCGTGTCCGCCTGGACGATGAAGCGGATTTCGTCAGGAAGGGCCGCCGGAAAACCCCCGGCGTCGGCGATCCCGTCGGCGAAGGTCAAGGTCAGGGTGGAGAGGTTCCTCCATTCCTCCCCGGGGGATATCCGGAGAGCGGTTCCATCGTTCTCCCAGAGGAGAACGAAGCCGGATTCCGGCTCGACGGCGAAGCCGGCGCCGAAGGAGGCAGGGTCAAGGGGCCTCGAGAATTCCAGCGTGATTTCCGCGTCCCCGGAGACGACGGAACCCGGCGGGGGCGAAACCGAGAGAAGACCGGCCGCATCGTCCTGTTTCCGGACGTAATGAAACGCCGCGCGGTGGCGGTGTTCCCGGACGGCGCCGTTTTCGGCCCGGAGGGAGCCGCTGTACGAAAAGATGTACCTGCGTCCCGGGATGAAATCCGGTTCGGGAATGAAAAACAGGGAACGCCCTTCCCAGCGGAGGCGTCCGGGGACCGTCCCGCGGTAATCCCGGACTTCGAGGAGTTCCTCCGCGGAAAGCCGGTCCACGGGAAAGCCGAAGCTCACCCGGACAGGGTCCCCGGGTTCCAGCACGGTGTCCTTTTCGCCGGGACTGCAGACGATGTCGCCGGGGTCGGGGATTTCCACCGCGGTGCAGGAAGCCGCCAGAAAAAGAACCGCCGCGATGAGGACGGCTGCCGGGAGGAATACTTTTGGGACAGCCGTTTCCGGAAAAACCGCTGCCGGAATGGGGGCGGCGCTTTTATTCATGGGACAACCTCCACGAGAGTGCCGTCCCGCAGGGAGGGGGACGGCTTTTCGACGACCAGGTCGCCGGGGGAAAGACCTTTTTCCACAACCGCGAAACCCCCTTCCGGGCCGGAGGTGTCGATCCGCGTCCTGAAGACCCGGGAGTTCCGGACCACCAGGACCGAATACCCCCCGTCCCCGTCCTCCACGAGGGAGGACGCGGGGACCCGGAGACGGCGGCCCGGGGCCCCGGCGAAAATCTTCACCCGGACGAACATGCCGGGACGCAGTTTGCCGGAGGGATTGTCGACTTCGACCCGGACTTCCGCGGATTTCGTCGCCGGGTTCACGTAGGGGGACACGAGCCTGACCCGTCCCGGAAGGGCGGAAAAGGAGTCCGCCGCGACCTCGGCCTCCATCCCCGGCGAGACCCGAAGCAGGTCTTTTTCGCCGATGTCGGCTACCGCGAAAAGCTTTTCGACGGAAAAAACGGAGAACAGCAGCGTGTCCGGCGACGCCGTCTCGCCGGTTTCCACCCCCCGCCGGCTCACCACCCCCGCGATGGGTGACCGCACATCGGCCTCCGCCAGAAGGAGATCGGCCCTGCGAAGGTCGGCGCGGGCCGCGGCGAGCTCGGCCTCCGCGGCGTTCTTCTCCGCTTCCAGGGTCACCGTGTTCAGGGCGACGAGAAGCTCCGCCAGCGCTTCCGGGTTTTCCGGCGGGTCGAAGCCCGCTTCCCGGATGTCGCTTTCGCGGAAGCCCACCATCTGTCTGTCGCGTTCGATCTCCGCCAGTTCCACCGAAATCCCGCCGGTGACGAATCGGGTTTCCGCGGCTTCCAGTTCGCCCGCCGGTACTCCGCCGGCGAGGAAAAGCTTCTTCTTGTTTTCGTAGATCGACCTGATGTTCGCGTGCTCAGCCTTTCTCAGCGCGATGTCGGCCTCGGCCATCCGGAGGCGGAAAAGCCGGGCTTCAACCTCCTTCCGGCCTTCCCGGAGCCGGGCCCCGGCGAGCCGCAGATCCGCCTCGCGGGATGCCGCCGCGCTTTCCGCCTTTTCCCGGGCCAGGAGAAGGGCGTCCTTCGCGACCGACGCGAGGAGGGTCCCTTTCCCGACCCTGTCGCCTTCCTCGGCGTGGAGAGCCTCCACCCGGCCCTCGACGGCGGAATACACGTCGGCCTTGGCCGAGTAGACCAGGGAACCGAAGGTTTCCACCGCGGGAACGAAGGTTTCCTCCGCCGCCGCCGCGGCCCGGACCTTCTCCGCTCCGGGAGGGGGGAGTCCGCCGCGGGTCTCTTTGCAGCCCGGGAGGAGGAGGGCGGGCAGAAGGATCAGGAGCGGTCTCATTCATCGTCTCCCGGGATAAGTATGGGCGGCGGCAGGGCCGTGACGCCATAAATTCCGCAGAGCCGGAGAAGCGTCGTTTCCCTGCGGAAAAGGTCCATGACCGCATCGATCACGCCGATCCGCGCCCGGGAAACCTCGATCCCCTCCTGCAGCAGCTCGAGCCTGCCTGCCTCGCCGATTTCGACCCTGAGGCCCAGCACCGCCAGCCTTTTTTCCCTGATCCCCACCTTTTCCCGCAGGATGTCCGCCGTGCGCCGCAGATGCCCCACCGCCGCGAGTTCCTCCCGGACCGCGAAGCGCAGGTCCTCCATGCCGTCCGCGAATTCCCGGGCCGCCAGTCCGAGCCGGGCGCGGGCGATGCCGGGGTCCTCCGGCATGCCCCGCGGCACGGGTCCGAAACCGGCGTCGACGGACCGGGTCCTTTCGTAGCTGCCTTCCTTTCCCGCTGCGAAGGCGACGGCAAGCGGAAACCCGGGGGAGGTCCACGCGGCCCGCAGATGTATCGTGACGCCCGGGCGGGACAGCGGAAAGTCCTGCCCCGCAAGGGAGAATTCAAGGCCTGCCTCGATTTCCGGCAGGAAGCGCCCCTCCGAGGTCCTTGCCGCGTCACGCAGATCGGACACCCGGGCGGAAAGCTCCTGGACGGCTGGGGAACGCTTCCGCGCCGCGTCGAGGTATTTTTCCTCGTCGCCGGGATCGATGATACCCGCGTAATCCGGGTCGATGTCTCCCCGGGGCCGCAGGGTTTCGCCGTCCCGGCAGCCCAGGAGCCTGTCGAATTCGAAGCCCGCCCGTTTTTCCTTCAGCGCCGCGCTGGCGAGCTCCAGTTCCAGGTCCTTCACCTCCGCCGCGGCGAGAAGCGCGTCGGTTTCGGTGGTCACCCCCAGGCGCTTCTCCTCCTCCGCGACGGAAAGCTGGAACAGTGCCGCCGCGAGGGCCTCCTCAAGGGTTCTCCGGCGGACCCGCAGCGCCAGAATGTCCGTGTAGCGCTCCGCAACCCTCACGGCGATTTCCTCCTCCGCCGCGGCGGCCGCCCGGCGGAGGAGGCCGAGACGGCGTTCCCCGGCGGCAAGGGCGCGGCGGTTTTCGCCGCCGTCGAAGACCGTGTGCGTGAGGGAGGCGGAAATTTTCCGGAGCCGGGAATCCGGACCGTCGTAAACCACCTGATCGTTCCGGGTGTACGCGGCCGAGAAGGCCGGCAGCAGCCGGCGTCCGGCGGCGGAGAGGCCGGCTTCCCCGGCGCGGACCTCGAGGAGGGCGGAGGCCAGGTCTCCGCCGCGCGCCGCCGCGCGCTTCACCGCCGCGGAAAGGTCGATCGTCCCGTCGGCGCCCCCCGGCGCCGGCAGGGGAAGGATCAGGAAAAAGACGAGCCAGGTTTTCATTTCACCGCCTCCAGGGCCTTCCCGAGAAACCGGTACAGAAAAGCGTGGGAGGAAAGTGATTCCCGGGTTTCCCCGCCGTGAAAGATCCGGCCCGCGGTTTCGCCGGACACATCGTCGTGGAGGGTTATCATCGCGGAAACCGTCGTGACCGGCGCGAAGTTTCGCATGAAGGAGTTTTCCTCCAGCTCGATCCGGATCGTCAGGGTTTCCCGGGAGGACTCCAGGGCCTGGTTCCTCCTCTCCAGGAGAAGCCCGGCGATGCCGGCGGCGTTCCGGGCGATTCTTTCCGATTCCGCCCCGGCGTCGGCCTCGATATCCCCGAGGGTCAGCGCCGCGGATTTCAGTCTTTCCTTCATGTCCCCGCGGATGCAGACCGACCGCACGGCGCCGCCTCCGAACAGGGCGCAGGAGGCGGGGCACGCCGCGGCGAGGCATCCCGCGAGAACCAGGGCCGCCCGGGTCCGCTTCACGGCTCTTCCTCCATAAGGGAGCGCCGGAGCTCCGCCGTTTCCCGGGCGAGGGCGCTGTCCGGGCCGAGCAGCGCCGCGGCGAGTTCCAGTTCTTCGGCGGCGCGCCTTCGCAGCCCGAAGGCCCGGTAGATGTCCGACAGCTCGAGGGGCGCCTCGGCGGCGCGTTCCAGGCCTGTTTTCGCCTTGGTGAAATATTCCACGGCGCCGGCGGTGTCGCCCCGCCGGAGGCGGGCCTTCCCGGTCAGGGTCAGCAGTTCCGGGTCCTCCGGATCGTCCGCCAGGGCCGCCGCGAGGACCGATTCGGCCTCGGAACTCCTGCCGTCGTCCAAAAGGAGACGGGCGAGCCACTTGCGGGTTTCCTGGTGGGAAGGCCGGATCTTCAGCAGGTCCTTCCACGCGCTTTCGGCCTCGGGGCTTCTGCCGGCGAGATACAGGATCTTTCCCCGCAGGAAGGCCGCCGGAGGAAAGCCGCGGAGGGTCCGCCGCCCTTCCAGCAGGGCCAGGGCCTCCCCGGAACGGCCGCGCAGGTACAGGTCCTTGGCGCGGAGGTAGGCGGACGCCGCGTCTCCGGCCGCGGCCGTTCCGCACCCGGTGAGCGGGACGATGAAGAGAATGGCGAGGGCCCAGATGAACGGGACGGGATTCATGCCCCTTACTACGGTGACTGGGGCGGCGGCGCTTCGCAATGACGGGGAAATTCAGATTTTTTTCAGCCCGATTCCCGGTTGAAGCGGTCTATCGCG
Organism: uncultured Spirochaetaceae bacterium; assembly: GCA_964529055.1. Classification (GTDB taxonomy): domain Bacteria; phylum Spirochaetota; class Spirochaetia; order DTKZ01; family DTKZ01; genus JAKQWJ01. The sequence goes on along the minus strand of CAZGUL010000024.1, from coordinate 1,352 downwards.
TCGGCCAGCTCCCCGATGCAGATGCCCGAGTAGTTCTCGTAGAGCTGGATGACGTTGTCGCTCCGAAGGGACGTGTCCTTCCGGAGGAGCAGGGGGAAGATGCTGTGGGTCGAAACGATCACCTGGTACTTCTTCAGCAGACGGGGAAAGACGTCCTTCCACAGGATCGACTGCCCGGCGAAACCGATGTGGTTGTCGATTTCGTCCAGGATGATCGTCGGGCGGTCGTCGCTTTTCAGTTTATAGGTGGGAAACCGTTTCTCGAAACCGTCGATGAGCTCGTTGATGAGCCCGATGCGTTTTTCCCCCGTGGAGCGCAGGAAGGAATGTTCGGTGAAATAGTCGGAATTCAGGAACGACGTGTCCGAATCCGCGTAGCAGTCCTGGTAGAAGACGGGCCTGCCGTCCCACTCGATCCGGATATCGAAGTCCAGCCCGGGCGGCTCGCCCCGGGACCATCCCCCGCCTCCGCAGCCGGCCGCCCTGCCCAGGGTGGACAGGACCGTGCTTTTCCCGGAGCCGTTGGGGCCCACGACGACGTTGAGCCGGCCCTCGAATCTCAGCGGCTTCCGGCGGATGCCCGGAATACCGGTCGGATAGCCGCTCAGGAAGGACAGAAAACGGATCATGAGGCGGATTGTACGGTTTTTTTCCCCACATGTGAAGCGCCGCGCGAAAACCGCCGCGTAACGAAGGGCGGAGAGTCTTTTTCCGGAAGGGAGGAGGGGACATGAAGAAGTTCACCGTTTTCGCCGCGGCGTTCCTGACGGCGGCCGCGGGGCTCCGGGCCCCGGCGGACCCGGCCCCGGCCGATGCGTTTTCCGGCAGGGATTTCAGGCGGGAGTTTATTCGGGGGGTCGAAAAGGCCGCCCGCGGCTTCGACGCGGAGGAGTGGAACGTCCTCGCCCGCGGGGCGGGCGCGGCGGCGGACGAACGGGAACGGGCGGAACTGTCCCGGATCGTGGAGGGGCGCTTCGCCGTCTGGATGGAAGGACGGCGGCAGTCCCGTTCCGCCGCCCCGCGGCTCCGGGATTTTCTCGGGGCCCTCCGGGCCGCGGACGCCGAGTTCGTCCTGGAACTCGACGAATACGGAAGGATCCGGCGGGATGAAATGGGCGACCCGGTCTTCAAGGGGATGGAGAATTTCGCCGCCGACGAGGAAGCCCGGAGGAGCCGGATCGAAGAGGCCGCCGAGGCCCTGCTCGCCGCGTGGGAGGAGGAAACCCGGGCGGAATGCCAGGAGCTCCTTGAAGGCCTGGCCTCGCCGCTGGCGGAAGCGGCGGCGCCCCTCCTGGCCGCGGGCATCGCGGAAAGCCTCCGGGCCGCCCGGAGCGAATTCGAACGCCTTGCGC
>CAZGUL010000023.1:0-14982 GCA_964529055.1 uncultured Spirochaetaceae bacterium | reverse complement strand
AGCTCCCGCCGCCATGGCGAGAAGGACGAGAAGAAGCATTTTTTTCATGGCACCCTCCTCCGGAACCCGCCCGCCGGGGAATCAGCGGCCGTGTCCCGATGTGATTATTTTTCCTTCCTTCATGACGAAGGACACCTTTCCGAGGCTGCCGATGTCGTCCCGGGGATCGCCTTCCACCGCGACGATGTCCGCGAACTTTCCCGGAGTCAGGCTGCCGGTCTTCTCCGCGATGCCGCACAGGCGGGCGGCCTTGACCGTGACGCCCGCGATCGCTTCGGCGGCCTGAGCCCCGAGCTCCACCGCATACTTCGCCTCCAGCGCCAGGCCGCCGTGCAGGGCGTCGCTGCCGATGGCGTACGAAACCCCGGAGCGGACGATCTTCCGCATGGAATCGACGACCCAGTCCCGGCCGAGCTCGATGTTCCGGGCGAGTCCCGGCGGGTTCTTCGTGTTCCGTTCCCGGTCCATGAAGACGCTGGGGGTCAGGCAGATCCAGCGGCCGTTCCGGGCGACAAGCTCCAGATCGGCATCCGTGGCGCAGTAGGCGTGATCGATGACGTCGATGCCTGCCGCGACGCAGGAGGCCAGCCCCGGGCCGCCGATGCAGTGGGCGCTCGAGCGGACACCGGCCATCTTCGCCTCCCCCGTAACGACCGCGAGCTCCTCCGGAGTCACGAAGGTCGGGATGTACCGGCTCCCGCCGGCCGGGGGCGCCCCGCCGGTGACGAAAATTTTCAGCCAGTCCACCCGCCGCAGCAGATTTTCCCGGCAGGTCAGCCTGAATTCCCCGGGACCCGTGTGGGCCACCCCGACGTAGCCGTGCCCGTGAAGGCTCCGCATGCCGATGCCCGCCACCAGGAGCCGGGGGCCTTCCAGGGCGCCGGCGGCGATCGCGTTCCGGATGGACACGTCGGCGTAGCCCTTCTCGCCGAGGATGCGGACCGTCGTGACGCCGGAGAGGAGGTCGTCCCGGACGTTGTTCACCCCCCGGATCGTCAGGTCCGGAACCGGGTCGTTCATCATCTCCAGGTGCCCCGGGACCCGGGCATCCAGCGACGTGTGGCTGTGGCAGTCTATCATCCCGGGCATCAGGGTCGCCCCGCCCAGGTCCACGGCGGCGCAGCCCGGATACCGGGCCTCCGCCTCGGTCCGGCTTCCCACGAAGGCTATCCGCGCGTCCTCCACGACCACCGCGGCGTTGTCCACGGCTTTCAGGTCCTCCCCCGCCAGCACGCGGCGGGAATGCAGCATGTATTTCGGCATCACGACACCCTTCCCTGTTTCTCTTCGATCTTCTTCAGAATGAACGGCCAGGACAGCGAAACCACGACGATGACGGCGAACACCACCGTCAGCGGGCGGGTGAACATGAGGAATATGTTGTCCGGGTACATCGCGGCGGTCTGGCTGATCGTGGATTCCAGGATGCCCCCCAGAAGAAGGGCCAGGGCCACCGGCGACAGCGGATAGTCGTTTCTCAGCATGATGTAGCCCGCCATGCCTGCGATGTACATCTGAAAAACGTCGAACATGTTCTTGTTGATCGCGAAGGAACCCACCGTGGCGAGGACCACCACCGTCGTGGACAACACGCTTTTGGGAATCCGCAGCACGGCGCTGGAAATCCTGCAGAAAAAGATCCCCACGAAATACATCAGGATGTTGATGACCGCGAAACCGACGAGCAGGGTGTAGACGATTTCCGGATTGTTCTTGAAAAGGGACGACCCCGGGCGGAGTCCGTGAATGTACATGGCCCCCAGGAAGATCGCCGCGGGGGCGCTGCCCGGGATCCCCAGGGTGAGAAGGGGAATGAGGGAGCCGCCCGTCACCCCGTTGTTCGCCGCCTCCGAAGCGATGATCCCGTCGGTGGCGCCCTTCCCGAAAAGCTCCTTGTGTTTCGACGCCTTCCGCGCCTCGTTGTAGGACAGAAAGGAGGCGATGTCCGGCCCCGCCGCCGGGATGATGCCGATGCCGATGCCGATCAGCGTGGAGCGGATGAAATTGACGACGCTGCCCTTTATGTCCGCGAAATTCAGGGCGATTTTCCCCGGATGCGCGGATTCGACGAAGGCTTCCCCGCTGGTCTCCAGCATTTTGATCACCTCCGGCAGGGAGAAGAGGCCGATCAGGATCGGCACCAGCGAGACTCCGCCGATCAGGTTGATCGAGCCGAAGGTGAAACGGGGAAAACCTACCTGCGGATCCTGCCCGATGGTGGCGAGCACCAGGGAGATGAAGCCGACAAGCAGGCCCTTCGCCATGTTCCCGAAGGAGAGCATGCAGACCACGCTGAGGCCGAAAATCGCGATCATCACCTGTTCGGGGGGGCCCACCTTCAGCGCCACGATGGCGAGCAGCGGCGCTATGAAGAGCAGGGCCAGCGCGCTGGCGAAGCCGCCCACCGAGGATGCGAACGTGCAGAGCGCCAGGGCCCTGCCCGCGTCGCCCCGGGCCGTCATCGCCCGGCCCTCGAAGGAAGTGGGGACGGAGGCGGGCGTGCCCGGAATGCCGATCAGGATGGCCGGGATCGAACCGCCGTACACGCCGCCGCAGTACACCCCGGACAGGAGCAGAAGCGCCCCCTGGGGCTCCAGCGCGTAGGAAAAAGGAACAAAAACGGCGACTCCCATGGTCGCGGAAAACCCGGGCAGGGCGCCGAAGATGACGCCGGCGAACAGGCCCCCGACGCAGAGCAGCAGATTCACCGGGTCAAAAACGCCCGCGAAACCGGTAATAATGTTTTGCATCATGCTTCATCACCTTTATGAAAAATCACAGCAGCATCTCGATCCATGTCCCCACCGGCAAGGTCACATAGAGAAACTGCGAAAAAACGAAGTACATCGCCAGCGTGAAGGCGAGAGGCAGTATCAGAATCAGGAGCCTGCTGCGATTTTTCTGGTAGACCAGGGAAAAAACCATGAACGCGACGCTGGACAGAAAGTAGCCCAGCCTCTCCATGAGGACGATATAGGCGAGAACGGCAAGGCAGTACACGACGATGCGGACGGCCGCGGACTTTTCCATGGGCGGCGCGGAGGTCGTTCCCCCGACGGGTTTCCGCGCCCGGAAGAATGTCTGCAGGAGGACGATGAGGATCATCAGGTAGCTGCCGGCGATCACGAAAACGGGATAGATGCGGGCTATCGGGGTGATGTCCCGCAGTTCCAGGACAAAGACCAGAAGAGCGGCCGAAAGGACCGCGCAAATCGCCAGGTCCCATTTATGTAATTTCATCCGATGTCATCTCCCTCGGGAAGCCGGGTGTTCCCCTTTCGTCGGGGAACACCCCCGGAGCGGCTGCTCCGCGAAACGAAAATCAGCCTTTCTGCTGCTTCGCGGCGGCTATGATGCTGTCCTTGTCGGCGTTGAAGCCCTTCAACATGTATTCGGTGGCGGCCTTGTTGCCCGCGATCTTCAGAAGATTGAAGCCGCTCTTCGCCAGTTCGGCCTGGAAGTCCTTGTCCTCCACGGCTTTTTTGAAGAGCTCGTCGTAGTACGCGATCATTTCGGGGGTCACGCCCACGGGGGCGACGAAGCTGCGGGACTGATAGAACGTGGCGTTGACGCCCTGCTCGATCATGGTCGGAATTTCCGGAAACACGGCAATGCGCTCACGTCCGCAGGTGGCTATGGGGATCACGTCCGGATTGTCGGCCATGGCCGCGTACTCGGACGGGAAAAGCGAGGTCACATCCAGGTTGCCGCCCGCGACGGCCACCAGGGATTTGGCGCCCCCGTCGAAAATCATTTTGCCGAATTTGACTCCCGCCGCGTTTTCCACGTGCATGCGGGGATAGGTCTGGGCGGAAAACTCCGGCCCGCCCCAGGTTATCTTTCCCGGAGCGGCCTTCGCCGTCTCGACCAGTTCCTTGAGGTTCTTCACGCCGAGCTTTTTGCTCACCACGACGACGGTCGTGTCGGCGGTGAAGGCCACGAGCTGGACGAAGGATTTTTCGGTGTATTTGACCCCTTCCACCAGGAACTGGTCGAAGAAGCTCAACGAGTGGAACATCCCGAGGGTGTAGCCGTCGGGCTTGGCGGTCATGATCGCGGTGGTCCCGATGGTGCCCGAGCCGCCCGTCCGGTTGTCCACGACGAATTTCTGCCCGGAATATTTTTCCGCGTATTTGGCCAGAATGCGGGCCGCCACGTCCTGTCCGCCGCCGGCGCCGTACGGGCAGATGATGGTTACGGGCCGCGTCGGTTTCCAGACACCTTTTTCCGTCTCGGCTTTTCCGCCGGCGGAAACGAGTCCCGCCGCGAGGACGAGCGCCATCACGCACAGGATGAAAAAACGTTTTTTGTTCTGCATATACCTTCCCCTTCGTTGATTTCCGCGGTCCCCACACGGGCCGCGATTACAATAGGCAAATTCCATACCAACCCAGGCGCGTGGTCGGGACCCGGAAATGCGCCTCCCGGAACGAATTATAAGCCATGGGAGGGAAAAAAGACAGCAGTGGGGCGCGGGTGATGCGTGCAGCACGGCAATGGCGATTGCAGTCGTGCAATCGGGGATCTTTCCCGCGGCCCGGACCGCAAATTGGCGTTGACAAAGCAGGCATAACTCCACAAAATGTCACCATCCGGCGTTACCGGACGATCGGTTGCACTGTCCCATACATATCAAGAAGTAGTGCGGAAAAGCCTGCCCGTCCGAAGATGTGATGGAGGAAAAAATGAAAGTTCAGAAACTCTGTGTGTTGCTCTGCCTGCTCATCAGCGCGGGAATGCCCCTTTCGGTCATGGCGGCGGAGCCCGTCGTCATCGGGCTGCAGGGGCCGATAACCGGACCCTGGGCCTACGAGGGCGAGATGGCGAAACAGTCCTGCGAAATCGCCGCCGCGCTTATAAATCAGAAGGGCGGGATTCTCGGCGGCCGGAAGATCGAACTCCGGGTCGTGGACGACGCGGGCGAACCGAAAACCGGGGCCCTGGCGGCCCAGAAACTGGTGGGCCAGAAGGACGTGGTCGCGGCGATTTCGACCTACGGCTCCTCGATCTGCGAACCGGCGTCGAACATCTACGAGAAGTTCAAAAAGGTCAACATCGGCTACGGAGTGACCGCCGTGCGGCTGACGCAGAGGGGCTTCAAATACTTTTTCCGCACCTGCGGTCGCGACGATTCCCAGGGCGACTTCTTCGCGAAGACCGTACCCGCGAAATTCAACGCGAAGCGCATCGCGATCATGCACGACAACACGGCGTTCGGAAAGGGGCTCGCCGAGGACACGAAGAAGGCCCTCCAGTCGATGGTTACGGCCGGCAAGGTCGAGATCGTCTTTTACGACGCCATCACCCCCGGGGAGAAGGACTTCCGCGTGACCCTGACCAAGCTGCGCGAAACGAAACCCGAAGTATGGTACTACACCGGGTATTACGCCGAGGCGGCCCTTCTGGTAAGCCAGGCCCGCGCCATCGGGATAACCTGCCCCTTCGTCGGCGGAAACGCGGCCATCAACGACGAGTTCGTGAAGATCGCCGGGCTGGAGATCGCCAGGGGATGCTACATGACCAACGAACCGCTTCCCGCCGACCTCCCCTACCCGGAGGCCAAGGAATTTTTGAACGCATACAAAGCAAAATTCGGGGAGATTCCCTCCAGCCCCTGGCCGATTTACGCCGCGGACGCGCTGAACATCATCGCCCACGCGATCGACAAGACCGGATCGACCAAATCGGACGTTCTGGCGGACTACCTCCGCAACAAGGTCGACGGCGTCCCGGGAATAACGGGCCCCATCGGCTTTACGGCGGAAGGCGACCGGGAAGGGGTGCCCTTCTACCTGTATGTCGTCGACGGCGCGGGAAAGATCGTCGTTTCGAAGTAAATGCAGGTTTTTGTCGAACAAATCATAAACGGACTCACCATCGGTTCGTTTTATGCCCTGATCGCCCTGGGCTACTCGATGGTCTACGGCATCCTGAAGCTGATCAATTTTGCCCATGGCGATTTTTTCACTCTGGGTTCCTATCTCGGGTACACCGTCCTGGTTTTCGCTTCCGCGTTCCTGACGGCCGTGTTCGGCCTGTGGGGCGGGATCGTCGTGGTGATGATCGTATCCGCCTTCTGCGTGGCGCTGACGGGAATCGTCGTGGAACGGCTGGCGTACCGCCCCATTTATCCCGCGGGGAGGCTGCCGGCGGTCGTTTCCGCCCTGGGGGCCTCCATCTTCCTGCAGAACATCGTCATGGTCATCTGGGGTCCCCGCTACCAGGCCTATCCCGCGGAGCTCATCCCGAACCTGCATCTCCAGTGGGGGGGCATCCACATCACCCTGCTCCAGCTGGCGATCCTGGTCCTCTCCTTCGTCCTGATGGGGATCCTGTACTTCGTCATCCAGAAGACCCTCTTCGGGGCGGCCATCCGGGCGACGGCCCTCGACCGGGACACCGCCGCCCTGATGGGGATCAATTTCAACAAGGTCATTTTCTTCATTTTCACGCTGGGTCCCGCCCTGGGGGCGATAACCGGCGTCATGGTGGGGCTGTATTACCGGCAGATCAGCTTCACGATGGGGTGGAATTACGGGCTGAAGGCCTTCACCGCCACGATCCTCGGCGGCATCGGCAACCTGCCGGGGGCCATGTTCGGCGGACTCATCCTCGGCCTGCTTGAAATGTTCGGCGGCGCCTACATATCGGCCGCCTGGAAGGATGTTTTCGTGTTCCTGATACTGATCCTTGTCCTGATATTCAGGCCCACCGGACTCTTCGGCGAAAAAACGGCGGAAAAGGTATAACGATGGGAATAAACACTGAAAGCCGCCTGAAACGGCTTTTCGGCCCCGGCCGGAGCGTTCTTCCCGTCGTCCTGGGGGTGTTCATCCTGTACCCCTTCCTGGTGGGCGACTATCTCATCGACATCGCCTTTTTCTTCGGCATCTACGCGCTGCTGGGCCTCAGCCTCAACCTGGTTCTCGGCGAGGTCGGCCTTTTCGACCTGGGGCACGCGGGATTCTACGCCATCGGAGCCTATACCACGGCCATACTCAACACCCGGTTCGGGATACCCGTCCTCGTCCTGCTGCCGGTGAGCGCCCTCGCCGCGGCCCTTTTCGCCTTCGTGATCTGCTCGCCGATCATCCATCTCCGGGGAGACTACCTCTGCGTCGTCACGATCGGCATGGGCGAAATCATCCGGCTCGCCCTGATCAACAACCCCTTCGACCTGACGGGGGGACCGAACGGCGTGTTCGGGATCGACTTTCCCGCGATAGGCACGTTTTTCGTCATCGACTCCTCGATCAAATTCTATTTTTTCATCTGGCTGACCGTGGGACTCGCCGTCGTCGGCCTTCTGCGGCTGCAGAACTCGCGGATCGGGAGGGCCTGGAATTTCATCCGCGAGGACGAGACCGCCGCCGCCGCCGCGGGGATCGATGTCCGGTCCTACAAGCTCCTGGCCTTCGTTCTGGGGGCGGCCCTCACCGGCGCCGCCGGAAACATTTACGCCGGCAAGCTGATGTGCGTTTCCCCCGAGAGCTTCACCTTCTGGGAGTCCTGCCTGATGTTCTGCATCGTCCTCATCGGGGGGATGGGCTCCGTTCCGGGAGTCATCGTCGGCGCGGCCTTCGTCAGTCTCTTTCCCGAGATTTTCCGGCCCTTCGCGATGTACCGGATGCTGGTTTTCGGCACGGTGATGATCCTGATGATGATGTTCCGGCCGGAGGGAGCCCTGCCGCGCAAACGCGGCGCCGCGTCCATCCGCGCACTTCTGGGGAAAATGAGGGAAAACGATGCCTGAGCGAAGCCGGGGAAATGACGGCGCGGCCGTTCTGGAAACCCGGGCAATCACCAAGGTTTTCGGCGGCCTCACCGCCGTGAGCGGGTTCGACCTCGCCGTGTACGAAGGGGAAATAGCGAGCCTGATCGGCCCCAACGGCGCGGGCAAAACCACCGTTTTCAACACCGTCACCGGCATTTACCGGCCGGAAGAGGGTCGAATCCTTTTCAACCGCGAGGACATCACCGGCAGGGCGCCCCACCAGATCGCGGCGAAGGGGATCACCCGGACCTTTCAGAACATCCGCCTTTTCCCGAACATGACCTGCCTGGAGAACGTCATGGCGGGCCAGCACAGCCGCGCCTCGGCCGGATTGTGGGGTTCCCTGTTCCGGACGGCCGGCCAGGTGCAGGAGGAAAAACGCATCCGGGAGACCGCCGAGGAACGGATCCGCCAGGTGGGCCTCTGGGATGTCCGAAACGAGCTTGCCAGGAACATCGCATACGGCAGCCGGCGGATGCTCGAAATCGCCCGCGCCCTCGCCGCGGAGCCGTCGCTTCTCGTCCTCGACGAACCGAGCAGCGGGCTGAATCCCCGGGAGACGGAAGACCTGATGGTCTTTCTGAAGGACCTCATCGGCAGGGAAAAAATGACCATCCTTCTCATCGAACACGACATGAACATGGTGATGGGGATCTCGGACTGGGTGACCGTCATGGACGAGGGACGGAAGATCGCCGAAGGGACCCCGGCCCGCGTCTACAGCGATCCCGGCGTCATCGAAGCCTATCTGGGAGCCGATGACGACGAGGAGGTCCGGTGATGGCGGCCCTGCTCGACATCGAAGACCTGAAGATTTCCTACGGTTCGGTTGATGCGCTGAAAGGCGTTTCGCTTCGCCTGGAGGAAGGCGAGACCGCGGCCGTTCTGGGAGCGAACGGGGCCGGGAAAACGACCCTGCTGAAAGCCGTTTCGGGGCTTCTGCCGATCCGGTCCGGACGCATTTCCTTCGCCGGGGAAGTCCTGAACGGGATCCCCCCCTACAGGATCGTCCTTCGGGGCATTTCGCATTCGCCCGAGGGCCGGAAGGTTTTTTCCACGCTGACGGTGGAGGAGAACCTGAATCTCGGGGCCTACACGCGGCAGGCGCACAAGGCAGAGGTGAACGGGGCCCGCGAGCGGGTCCTCGCCCTCTTTCCGATCCTCCGGGAACGGAAAAAACAGCTCTCGGGGACCCTGTCGGGAGGCGAACAGCAGATGCTCGCCATCGGCCGGGCGTTGATGAGTTCCCCCCGCCTGCTGCTGCTGGACGAGCCATCTCTGGGTCTCGCGCCGATCCTCGTAAAGCAGATCTTCGACATCATCCGGGAGATCAACCGCCAGGGAACGTCGATCCTGCTGGTGGAGCAGAACGCCCACAAGGCCCTCGGGGTCGCCGGCGCGGGGTACGTTCTGGAAAACGGCCGGATATCCCTCCGCGGGAAGGCCGCCGAACTGGCATCGAATGAAAAAGTCCGGGAAGCCTATCTGGGCGGCAAGGCCCTGAAGGCGGCCGGCCGGCTCCCCCCGGCCTGACCTCCCGGCCCGCGCCTTCGGGCCGGCCCCTACAGGCCCTTCCGCAGGGCGAGGACTCCTTCGACCGCGTCGTTCATCATCCTGAGATCATCCGCCGACAGCGGGAATTCTCCGCCGCGCGCGTTCTCCTTGATGGCCTTTACCCGGCGGGACCCGGCGTCCACGTTGACATTCGGCGCCTGGGCGAGGGTCCACGCGACCACAAGGCCGGCGACGGAGCACTCATATTTTTTGCACAGCGGGGCGAAGCCGTTCAGCATTTCCAGCACCTTCCCGCGCAGGTCGTCCTGGTACCACGGAATGTTGCTGCGCGCGTCGCCGGGTTTTACGGTGAATTCTTTTCCGACCGCGCCCGTCAGCAGCCCGCGTTCGAAGGGCGAATAGGCTTGAAAGGTGATGTCGTTTTCCAGACAGAAATCGTTCACCTCCCGGAAGGATTTCTGGTCCAGCATGCTGAAACGGTTCTGCACGATTTCGATCCGACCGTATTTCAGGTATTCTTTTATCTGGTCGAGAGTGACGTTCGAAGCGCCTATGGCCCGGATCTTTCCGGTCTTCCTGATGTCGTTCAAGGCGCCCATCGTTTCGCTGATCGGGACGGGGAATTCGGGAACCGCCTGCCAGTGGGTAAAGTAAATGTCGATATAATCCGTATCGAGGCGTCCCAGGCTGATGTCTATTTCCCGCTTGATGTTGTCCGCGGTGAGATTCCGCTTCACGTCGTAGCCGTCCCGGGAATACAGGAGGGAGCCCTCCCTGTCCCAGACGAGTCCGCATTTGCTGGAAACGATCACGTCCTTGCGTCTTTTCTTGATCGCCTTGCCCAGCAGTCTCTCGCTTCTCCCGAAACCGTAAACGGGAGCGGTGTCGAAATAATTGATGCCCAGATCGTATGCCGTGTCGATGGTGGCGAGGGATTCGCCGTCGTCGCTGGGGCCCCAGACGCTTTCCCCGCCGATGGACAATGTACCCAGGGCGACAACGGAAACATTCATATCGGTTTTACCGATGTTCATTCTCTTCATGAAATTCTTCTCCTCATTCAAGATTTAACGCATGAGCAAATTCGGCAGGAAGGTGGCCGTCTGCGGAATGTAGGTGATCACGATGAGAACGACCACCATGGCCAGGAAAAACGGGACAAAAGCCTTGATTGTATCGGTGATCGAAATTTTCGCTATCCCGCACGCGACGAACAGGCAGACACCTACGGGCGGCGTAAACAAACCGATCGCAAGATTCACGACCATTATGACGCCGAAATGAACGGGATCGACACCCACGGCGGTCACGACGGGAAGAAGCACGGGCGCGAAAATGATCATCGCAGGTGCGAGATCGAGCCATGTCCCGACGAAGAGGAGAACCGCGTTGATCATCAGGAGGATCAGTATTTTATTCGTCGTCACCGCCGTCAGAAATTGCGCCAGCTGTCTCGGCACGCCCTGATTGGCGAGGATCCAGCCCAGGGCCGACGCGGTGGAAACCATGAACGCCACCATGCCCGTCGTCAGTCCGACTTCGAGAATGATTTTGGGTATATCCTTGAATTTCAATTCCCTGTAATAATAAACGCCGAGCAGGAAAGCGTACGCCGCCGAAATCCCCGCCGCCTCCGTGGGTGTGAACACTCCCGTCGTGATGCCCCCGATTATGATAACGATCGTCAGCAGGGCGGGGATTCCTTTCAGGAAGACCGAGAGCCGCTCCTTCATGGAGTAACTTCTTTCCTTGGGATAATTCCTTTTCCTGGCAAAAAAGTAAGTCACGATCATCAGGGCGATTCCGGTAAGTATTCCGGGGATTACGCCGCCGAGAAAAAGCTTGCCGATCGAAATGGAGGAGGCGACGCCATATAAAACCATGGGAATGCTTGGCGGGATCATGACGCCGATCGTGGAGGACGTGGCCGTGACCGCCACGGTAAAATCAGGCTCGTAATCTTTTTCGACCATCGCGGGAATAAGAATCGCGCCGATGGAGGACGTGTCGGAAGCGGCGGATCCCGTTATTCCGGCAAAGATCATGCTGGCCACTATGTTCACATAAGCCAGACCGCCGCGCAGAAAACCGACGAGCGCCCTGGATACTTCAAGCAGATCACGGGTGACCCCGCCCAGGGCCATGAGCCGGCCGGTGAGGATGAACAGGGGCACGGCAATCATCGTAAACGTGTCCAGTCCGAAAAACATGCGCTGGGCAAGCACCATGATGGGAATTTGCGGCGCGATGATGATCCCCACGATCACCGATAATCCCATCGCGAAAGCGATGGGGACGTTCAATGCCATGAGTCCGATCAAGACCGCGAAAACATAAATGGCTACTATCATTTCCGGTTCTCCTGATTCTTTGAAATGCAGGCGGCGATCATGCCGGACCGCGCTTCGCCGAAAGCACTCCGCCCGCCATTTCCAGCAAAACCGTCGTTCCATAAATCAGGAACAGGCCGCCGGCGGCCGGAACGGAAGCGTAAAAATATGACAACGGGAGCGACATGTGCGGAGATTTCTGTATATAGGTGATTCCGACAAGTTTGAATCCGTAATAGGTGATGATTACGGAGAAAATCATGATCAGCATCCATGTCGAGAAGTTCAGCAGGAATTTCACCCGACCGGACATCCTGTTGAAAAAATAATCGATACTCAGGTGCATTCCTTTGGGCAGGGCGATGGTCGCGCTCATAAAGCAGAACCAGACAAAGGTCAAACGGGCCAGTTCTTCCGTCCACATGAAAGGATTCGTCGGCAGATATCGCATGACAATCTGCACCAAAATCGAGAGAACCATCACGACTCCGAGAACCTTTACGAATCCTGCAATGACGGTGTTGAACAGAACATCGACGAATCTTTTCATTTGCGCCTCCCAAACAATAAGAGCCGAGTCCGCATGATGCTGTGCCGAATGACATCACGGCAGGACCCGACTCTTTTCCATCCGCTTGAAATTACGTTATTTCGTTACTTGAGAAAAGCCTCGATGAGATCTTTTCCGATCTTTCCCTCGTATTCGTTGTAAAGAGGGGCGAGCTTCCGGCTGAAGCTGCTTTTGTCGGGAATGTCGTTGATCTGCATGCCCGCCTTCTTGAGTTCCACCTCCACCGCGCCGACTTTGTCGATGTCGTTTTTGGTTCCGATATCGGCGGCCTTTTTGCCTTCCTCCAGCACGATGGTTTTCAGATTGGCCGGCAGGGACTCGAAGAACTTGTTGCCGATGCAGATCGCGTTCGGCTGAATGATGTGTGAAGTCTTCGACAGATATTTCGTGACTTCATACTCCTTCTTGGAGTAGATCTCGCCGGAATTGTTTTCCGCCGCTTCGACGACGCCCGTCTGCAGTGCCATGTATCTCTCGTTCGCCGGAATCGGGGTCGCTTTTGCCTCGAGCAGCTGCATGGCCCGGATCATCGGGGGGCTTTCCATCGTTCTGATTTTCAGCCCGCGGAAATCGGCCGCGGTGTTGATGGGTCCCTTCGCGCTGTACACGTTGCGGGGGGTTCTGACCAGCCATCCGATGACTTTGATGTTGGCGGTTTTCACCAGCGCGTTGCTGAGAACGTCTCCCATGCCCTTGTTCAGGACATCGACCTGATGCTGCTCGTTCCGGGAAATGTAGGGAAGGTCAAAAACCATGAATTTCGATTCCACCGTCGCCAGGACCGAAGTCGCGATCTCGGCGACCTGGATGGAATCCATCTGCAGACCGTCGATATAATCACGGTGCGCGCCCAGCTGGCTGCTGTAAAAAGCCTCGCCCTTCAGCGCGCCGTTCGACCGCCTGTTGATGCCTTCGATGAAGGAATCAAGAGCGATGGTCAAAGAATCCCCGGGGGCCCCGACCGAAGCCACTTTTACCGTATAGACCTTCGTGCCCGCGCCTTTTGCCTCCTGCTTTCCGCCGGCGAAAACTCCCGCCGTCAACAAAATCACCAATACCAGAACCAATCCGGCCGCTCTTTTCATCATTGCCCTCCTGAATTTCTTGCAGTTCGATCACCTCCCAAAGGCTGTGATCATATCGACCGCGTTTGCATTAGTATTATTATCAAAAATTTGAATTGTCAAGAGTTTTATTAAAAACTGTTTCATTACAGGAAATATCAAATTGAATATCATTCAAATTTTCATTCAAAAACTTGACAGGGCGGCGGATTGGAAATATCATCGAATATCAGAAATGAAACACAATGAAATAAAAATAGGCGGAAGGCTGCGGGTGCTGCGGCAAAATCTCGGTCTCACCCTGGATGAAGTGGCCAAGGAGGCGGGCTGTTCGGTCAGCCTGCTTTCAAAACTGGAAAACGACAAGGCCTTTCCTTCCGCGGGCATGCTGATCAGAATCGCGAAGACCCTGGGAACCTCCATTCAATCCATCATAGAAGACGAGGGAGGAAACAGCGCGCAGGACGTCATCGTCACGCCGAAGGAAAAGGCGGAACAAAGCCTGATCAAAACGGAAAAAGGGTTCGGCATTTTTCCGTACTCCGTAAACCAGAAAGACGGCAGGTTTCAGGTTTTCCTCTACAGCGTGGAAAAAGGCGACGTGCGGGCCCACTCCGAGTCCCATGAGGGCAAGGAGTTCCTCTTCATGATCGAGGGGACACTTTGCATTCGCGTCGGAGACAAAAAGTACACCCTGAAAACCGGAGATTCGATCCACTTCAGCAGCACATCAAGCCACGAATGCATCCCCATATCCGACAGCGCGAAATACCTTATCGTTCTGGCCTGACCGCCCGGCCGCGCCTTCGCACAGGCCCCTACAAACCCTTCCGCAGGGCGAGCTCGACGGCTTTCAGCACGATCTTGCTGGAACCGGTGGATCCGCTGACGGCGTCCACCGATAGGCTCTGCTTCTCCAGCACCCGCGGAATGATTCCTTCCGCCCCGTGGCGCGGTCCGTGCTTGTGCTCCAGGATGCGGATCGCGACGATCCTGCCGCCCTTCACCTCGACGGAAACCCTGGCGGACACGAGGGCTGTGTTCCGGACCCCTTCGTAGGTTCCGTCCCTGACTTTAGCCGGAGACACGTCCTCAATCGTGATCGCGTCGATTTCCTTCATGCCCGCGCAGCCGAGAAGCGCTATCAGACATGCAAGCCCGATCGCCGCCATCCGGCGGAGCGGGATTTTTACGCTCATGCAGGCCTCCTCATCGGGGTCCGGCCTAAACCGCCTCACGACGGCCGGTTATCCGGGACCGGTTCTTTTTCCACGAATGTCGCCCGAACCCTCTTCGAATGGACCATGTACGGAATCCATATGAAACACGAAACGATGGCCATCGTCAATTCCCGGGACGACTGCGGGTCGAACATCGGTTTGCCGGGAAAAATCAGGGAGATGACTCCGCTGTCGATCAGGTTGAATGCGAGGGAGGCCGCAGCGAGGCCGATGTAGACGCGGGGAAACATATAATGCCGTGAAAAAAACAGAAAAACGAGGTAAAGCGAAGCCGCGGTGAACGAAAAATTGAAAAGGAATTCCCCGATGATGAGGGGCCCCCAGTACGGGCTGTAGACGGCAGACTCCGGCAGAGTCAAGGCCTCCCAGGTGCCGTCCCGGAAAATGGACAGGAAGTGCGGCACAAATGAAAAGAGAAGCCGCAGCGGGTTGATCACCACGCCGAGGCCGACGAGGCCGAGCCAGCCGCTCAAGCCCTTCGGCTCCC